>JAIDCY010000058.1 GCA_029055625.1 Ruminococcus sp.
CCTGACCTAAAACAAAATTTTTTCTTGGATTTAATCCTGTTGCAAATTTTGATGTAGTTTCGCCTAACGTTGTTATTTTCCAGTCAGCAGGCATAACCCCACCGAATGGCACAAAGTCCACAAACCAGCTTTTAAAAATCGCCTGTGCCTGCTCCTCAAGGTTTTTGTTAATGCGGTTATTGAGTTCTATTTTGTCGTCAAGAGATTTCAGAACAGAACCTATTTTCTGTTGAGTTTCCAAGTCAGGCAGATTTATTTCAATCTGTTCAAATGTATTTCTTGTAATAGTATCAAATACTGAACCGTGTGTCAATACTTTAAGTTTATAGATATTATGTTTTAAAAGATAATACAGAAATGATTTATCAACGCATTCTTTCCCCCTGATTCCGTAACACGACTGGTTAAAAGCCATAGGATACGGTATCATAGCCAATTCACCGACCGTACCACGTGCAGAAATAATAATGTCGTCTTTCCGGAGAAGTTTTGTTGAACTGTTTTCAAGACCGGCTTGTGTAATGGATTTTTCGGTTGAGTAGACATAACAGTTATCATTGTTGAAGTCCTTGACCGACAGCCACGGAATATCACCGTTCCAGTAATCAGCCCTTGACGTTTTAGGAGTACCACCGCCGATAATCTCGATAATATCAGTTAATTTTATGACAAATCACCCCTATCTCATGAGAGGGTCTGTAACGCCATTTAACTCAAATGCCCTTATCCTGTCCCGACAAGTTCCGCACGTACCGCAAGGCTTATCTCCGCCCTCGTAACAACTCCACGTCAATTCATACGGTACGCCCAGTTCAAGACCTTTTTTTACAACGTCCGCTTTTGTCAGATTTACAAACGGTGCGATAATTTCAAGCTGTCCGCCACTACCTAAGTATATCGCACAATTCATAGCGTCATTGAAATCTTCGGAGCAGTCCGGATATGCGTTACCGGCGGAATCGTCACTGTGTGCACCGTAATATATTACTGAACAGTCATTTGATAGTGCGATACTCGATGCAGACGACAGAAACAATCCGTTACGGAACGGTACGTATGTAGATACCGGTTTGCCGTCAGTTTTAGAGAGTTGTTCTGCATACGTTTCTTTAGGGATTTCCGTTTCTGAACCGTTCAGCAGGGAGCAGGTTGAATCTGCAAAAATTAACGCAAGGTCAAGAGTTTTCAGCTTTACGCCGTAATAATCCGCTATCTTTCGGGAACTTTCAATTTCCCTGTTGTGTTTCTGACCGTAATAAATTGACAGTGCTATAACGTTTTCCGCTCCGTATTTTTCCACAGCCATGGCGAGACAGGTTGTACTGTCGACACCACCGCTGAAAAGTACAAGTGCTTTCATAAAAAAACCTCCTTATTTAGTCCCATATTCCGCAATCAATAATCATAATGGAATTGTCTTTTATTGATATAAATGTATGGTCTCCGGAATAGCCACCGCCTATATCAATATTTTCTGTTCCGGTTAAGTACGGTATAACCGAATTTATTTCACTTTCCGGAATATCATTCTCACCGGCGTGCCATTTTATTTCCCCGATAAGATAATCTTCCGTGACGGGTTTCAGACGTAATTCATTGTAAGTAATATAGTGTGAATAAAATCTTTCCGCCTGCGTCATATATTGCAGACGTTCAGAAGACGGTATTTTCCAGAAATCCTGCTCCCATTCCTCACAATATGCCATTTGTAACAAGACCGTCTGTGTGTATGCCTTTTCAAAGTTGTGTTTTATATATCCTTCCGGAAATTCGTATATACTGACAGATATTCCAACCGGATATTTTTTATACCAATCATAATATTTTTTGTTAAATTCAGTCCATTCAAGATTTACTGCTATGTTTTTATAGTATTCGTAATTATTTACTATCTTTTTTAATATATCTGCGTACATAAAATATTTATTCCTTAAAATAATTATTAATTGTTAATTCTTAATTATTAATTAATCAAGTAATTCCTGTAAGTCTCTTTTATCCCTGAACGCTCCGCAATAGGTACGGGTTTCGGTTTTAGACGATGCGTTTCTGATACCACGTGCGGTCATACAGCTATGCGAGCCTGTTATTTTTACGCCTACGTCCTCGGAGCCGGTAGCCTCTGAAATTATTTCCGCAATATCTCGCCCTAAACGCTCCTGTAACTGTAGTCTTTTGGAAGCCATATCGCATATACGTGCAATTTTACTAAGTCCTAATACCTTGCCTTTCGGGACGTACGCAACATTTACGGTCATATCGTACATCAATGCAAGATGATGTTCGCAGTAACTGAAAACCGTTATATCTTTCATTACTACTGCCGTCTGCGAACCTGTTTCTGATACATCGAAAGTTTTCCCGAACATCTCGGCGATTTCGTGATTTGAATAGCCTATACCCTCGAATACTTCCTCGTACATACCGGCTACACGTTCCGGTGTTTCTCGCAGACCCTCACGGTCAGGATTTTCGCCGATAGCCTCTAACAATCCTCTGATGTGGTACTTGATTTTTTCCTTGTCCATAAATTATACTCCCCTTTCGTCCGGATTCCATATAAATTTATGTAACTGCAATTGCAGACGGACTTTATTTAAATTTTTAAGTTTCATATATTCCACTATCTCCGCCGGATTTATTTTACTGAATACCGGACTTATATAAACGTGACATTTTTCAGTGAGCGAAAATTTTTCTGTTATTTCAACTGCTTTGTCGAGGTCTGAAACATTTCCCACAACAAATTTTATGACATCATTTTCCGTAAGATACGCATAATTTCCGGTATCCATGAAACTTTCCATATCACTTGACGGCAGTTTATAATCTATCGTGAAATCGGGTCTGTATGTCTTTTCACTTAAATTTTTTATGGAAATGCTACCGTTAGTTTCGATTTCCACATTATGACCGCTTTTCATAAGACTTTCAACCAGTATATCAATATTTTCCTGTAGTAACGGTTCGCCACCTGTAAGCGTTATGTTATCTATACCCGATTTGTTCACGTAATTTACTATATCTTCAACTGACATCATATCAGCATGACAGTCAGCGGTATTTGCCCACGTTGTATCACAGTAAGAGCATCTAAGGTTACAACCTCTGAACCGTACGAATACAGACAGTTCGCCTGCTCGCTTACCCTCACCGTTTATACTGATAAATTTTTCCGCTATCGGAAACATTTTCAACAATCCCCCTCGTATACCGCACAATTTTCCGGCGTTTCGTATACCGTTACATCTGCGATACTATAACCTTCACCGGAAAGTATATCGTAAAAATAACGTGCGAAATTTTCCGCCGTCGGTCTGAACGGTACTTCAATAATCCGGAAATTTTCGTCACTGAATGCCTGAACAGTTGAGGGTTTAAGAGAATTTTTTTCGTATATCAGTGAGTGGTCAAAATGTTCGGCGAGGTCTCGGACGTTCTTTTTCAGATTGCCGAAGTCCGTCAGCATACCCTTTTCGTTACCGGTTGCCTGAAGTTCCTTACCTTTTATCCTGACCTCTATCAACCATCTGTGACCGTGTATATTTTTACATTTGCCGTCGTATCCGTAAAGAAAATGTGCGGAATCGAATGACGACGAAGTTTTAAGATAATACATAAATACTCCCCTTAAAGAAAATACAGCCGTTAAAAAAATCCGGCTGTATCGTATAGTTAAATTAAATTAAGATATATAATACAATGCCCATAGTTTTATTTTCAGACAGGATGGTGCAAACGAACTGTCCTGAATGACATTATATCATATACCGCAAAAAAAGTCAATTAAGAAATGATTACAAAATTTCTCATGTTGCGGAAACTTTATCATCTGATTTATACAGAAATTTCAGTATAATCGGTGTCGCAACGGAAGATACTATTATAAGCAGTATCACGCACGCAAAGTATTTTGAATCCAGCATACCTACTGATAAGCCTTTCTGTGCGACTATCAACGCTACTTCACCACGTGTCATCATGCCCACGCCCACTTTAAGACTATCACGGAGATTATATTTCATAAGTCTCGCAACAAGTCCGCAACCTATTACTTTTGTAAGAAGTGCAACCAGTACGAAACCTATCGAAAACAATACGAGTTCTTTATTAAAGCCGTCGAGTTCCGTTTTAAGTCCGATACTTGCGAAAAATACAGGTCCGAAAATCATGTAGGAATTTATATCTACTTTCCGTGCTATGTAGTCGGAATCCTTCAGGCTACACAGTATCAGACCGGCTACATAAGCTCCGGTGATGTCTGCGATACCGAAGAACTCTTCCGCCGAAAACGCCATGAACATACACATCGCAAGTCCCAGTATCGGTATACGCTGATGATGTTCGTATCTCTTGTCAATCAGCTTGAAAACATAATACATCGCAAAACCGATACCGAACGCAAACAGTATGAAAAGTCCGGTATTTATAAGAACGTCCGAGGGTTTTGAATCCGGATTCTTGAAGCCTATTACAAACGTAAGAACTATTATTCCTATTACGTCGTCGATAATCGCACTGCTCAGAATCAGCGTACCAGTACTTTCCTTGATGTGTCCTAACTCTTTTAACGTCTGGACGGTTATGCCTACTGATGTAGCGGTCATTATAGTACCGATAAATACCGCTCTGAAAAATTCCTCACTGCCTACCGCTCCGAAACCGTAGAAGCAACTGTATAATAGTGTACCTCCGGCAAGTGGTACGCATACGCCCACCAGTGCGATTATTAACGCTTTCCAACCTGTCCGGAGCAGGTCTTTCATATTGGTTTCAAGTCCGGCGGAAAACATCAGCATTACAACGCCTATTTCCGAAAGCAATGAAAGATAATCAGAACCGGCGTAATCCGAACCGCCCATTAATCCTAAACAACTCGGTCCTATTATAAGACCGGCTATTATTTCCCCGACTACCTGCGGTGCTTTCAGTTTCTGTGCGATAAGTCCGAACAGTTTCGCACTTACTATTATTATCGCCAAATCTTTGAAAAATGTTATCCTGTCCATAAAAAAACCTCCAAATCAATTCATAATTTATAATTAATAATTATTAATTGTTAATTTTTAATTATTAATTAAATGTATGCTTGTTTCTTGAGTATCGCCGTGAGAGTACGTCCCATGATAGTGAGATAGTTTATATCGTTGACTGACCATTTCTTGAAACGTCCGACGTAACAGAAAGAAATCATACCTTTTATTATTTTATTCTCCGTCATCAGGTACTGTATCGTACCGCCGATATTCTGTTCTGTCAGACGGTTCAGTGCGTTATCGTCTCTGCCCTCCAGTTCGTTGACGTTATCTATCACAAGTACGCTGTCACCGGAAAATCTTTCCGTATAGTTGTTACTGAAAATGTAATCCGCATTTCTTGCGGTACTGTTTCCGCAACTCAATATCAGGTGCATATCGTTACCGGCAAATACGCATATATCGTCAATGTGAAACTGAAGCCTTGTCTGCTCCAGTAATACCGATATATCCGGAATCTGTCCGAAGACGATATTCTCCGATAACTGCCCGATAAATGCCAGCCGGTGCGAACTCTCTTTCTTGTCGCTCAGAAATGCTATCTTGTTTTCCATATCCTTTTCAACCGCTCCGTGTTTCTCGACGTCGTATATTACATAACGGTTCTGACCTTTCTGCTGTGCTATGTATAACGCCTTATCCGCCTGCATAAATAATTCGTCGTATTCCAGACTGTCCGCCGGATACGTCGATATACCCATTGAACACGTTATACTCATATTCTCCGAACGTCCGGCAAATGTACCCTCTGTCTTCGTACGTATCGCACGCAGAATACCTCTCAAATCCGTTTCGTCGTGAGTGTCTTCGAGTACTATTAAAAATCCTGCTCCGCTGATTCGTCCGACGATACCCCTGTTACCGATTGCCGTCTTGATTATCCCTGCCACCGTATATATTACCTCGTCGCCGAAAAGATGCCCGTATATATTTACCGTCTCGTTGAAGTTGTCGATATCCAGCAGTACTATATTCACCCTGTACGTTGGCTTTTCCGAAAGTAATTCCATTGCGTAAGACGTAACCGCCTGTTTGTTGAGTACGCCGGAAAGAGAGTCCCTGTTTGCTTCGAGTGCGAGGTTTATGTCTTTCGATTTCTGCCGGGAACTCACTACCGATATTATACCGGTTACTGTTCGGGTATCGGGGGCATCATATCGGGTTATACCTCTGAAAAGGCACATCTCACGACTTTTTCCGGCTGTCAGTATCGAAGATTCAAATTCATAATCAAATCTGTACACACCGTTTTTTATATCCCTGCACAGATTGTTGAAAATCTCCGTATATCTTGACAGTATATATCCCGATTCTGTAGCATCTTTCCGCCACGTATCTATATCGCAGTCAGTTATTACTATCTCACGGTAACAGTCGAACATATATATTTTTATCCTGTGCGTGAGAAAACTATACTCAAAAGCAAGGTCACTTGTCAGGCTCAGTATGTGGCGGTATTCCGACAATTTACGTTCTCTTGAATACGCAAGGGTTTCGAGTGAAAATATATCGCTGAAACTTATACTGAAAAGTTTTTCCGGAGAATCCGCAATCTTCCTGACTGATGCCAGAGTCCACCGCAACACATTATTGACCCCTTTCATTCGTATTACAGTTTTCGCCTGAACTCCTGTATCCGCTGTCTTTATACTCTCCTCTATGTAAGGAAAATCTGTCTCCTCTATTGTACGCTTTATAGAATATACAACGTCATTCCCGAAATAACGGAAAAATGTTTCATCCGCCCTCTGCGTATGGAAACTGCCGTCAATAATTACGCTGCCGAGTATGTAGATTTCATTGTTTATAAAGTCCATAAATTCAAACCTCATCTTTTATATTTTTTTCATAACGTCCTAACAGTTCCAAACCCAGCCGGTAAAGAGTAGCGGTAACCGGTACGCCTAAAATCATACCGGTTATCCCGAAAAGTGCACCGCCAACCGTTACGGAAGCCAGTACCCATATAGCCGGAAGACCTGTTGAAGTGCCTACTATCGCCGGATATATTACGTTGTCTTCGAGTTGCTGGAGTATCAGCAGAAATATCACGAATACCAACGCCTCCACCGGACTGGCGGTAAAAATTATAAATCCGCTTATCAGCATACCCGCAACCGCTCCTACTATAGGGACAAGTGCGGTAACTCCTACCACTGTCCCCGACATCAGAGCATACGGTAAATGAAGTAATGTCATACCGATAAAACATAACATGCCTATTATTATACACTCCGTAAACTGTCCGACTATGTAATTCCGGAAAATATTGTCTGCCGTCCGGATTACGTGATTTACATACTTCCTTACCTGCTCACCCAGTAACGCATTTTCAAGTCTCCGGAAATTATTCAGAAGCCGTTCCTTACACAGAAGTACATACAATGCGAATATTACCGCTATTAAAATATCGGTGACGAAAGATACCGCAGAACCAATCAGCGTTACAAGCGAATCCACTATATCGTAAGCACCTACACTATCCGGAAGACTGCCGATAAATTTCTGAAGAGCAGGCATTTTACGTATATGTTTACCGGCATAACGTTGTAAATCAGTGAAAATTTCCGGTATCTCGGCGTATATAATCCGGAAAGCCCTTGAAAGTTCGGGATATACTATGCTGACTATTATTACTATCATTACTACAGCACTTGCAAATGAAAGTATTATACAGACCGGTCTTCTTGTCTTTACTATCAGAATATTATCTGATTCCGGAAAATAATGTCTTTCATAGAAATTCATTATTATATTGAATACATAAGCTGTTATACAACCTGTCACAAGTGGCATCATAGCCTGAACGATACGCCGGATAATATCAAATATCACGTCAGAATTCCTGACTGTCACGCATACGGTTACTACCAGTAAAGCTGTTATTCCGTAATTCATGTAACTCTTTTTCATGCTGAACCCCCTTACATTATAACACATTTTCTTTCAGTTTACAATTCATAATTATAAACTTATTGACTCTCCGGGAATTATATGATATAATCAGTTCATAATTTAAAATTCATAATGCACAATGCATAATTATGAATTGTGAATTACTCAGGAAAGGACGTTATTTCAATGATAGTTACTGTAACTCTGAATCCGGCTGTCGACTGTTCAATGTATGTTACGGAATATACCGGAAATGCGGTAAACCGTGCGGAACGTCAGCAGATTACGGCAGGCGGAAAAGGAATAAATATATCGCTTATTCTCGAAAGGCTTGGTATTGATACTCTGGCGTATACTTTCTGCGGTGGGGAAACCGGTCAGCTGTTATGTCACCTGCTCGACAAGACGGGGCTGAATTACTCCGTCGTATGGCTTGAAAACCAGCTTACGAGAATAAATTTCAAACTGCATCACGATAAATCGGAAACTGAAATAAACGGTACAGGGACAGAAATTCCGTCGGAAATCCTCGACAGTTTCATTTCTGAACTTGACAAAAAACTGAAAAATAATGATGTTCTCATACTCGCCGGAAGTCTTCCGCCGTCCTCACCGCCGGATACTTACGCTTACATCATGAAAAAACTTTCACATAAAAATCTGCGTATAGTTGCTGATACTTCGGGAAAAGCGTTACTTGAAATTCTTCCGTATAAGCCTTTCCTGATTAAACCAAACAATCACGAACTCGCCGACATTCTCAGAAAACCTGTCAATACACCGGAAGAAGCGTCGGCAGGTGCAAGGGATTTACAGAAACTCGGAGCAGGTAATATAATAGTGTCGCTTGCGGAAATGGGTTCAGTACTCCTTACCGCTGACGGTACGGAATACCGCATAAAAGCACCGTCGGGAACTGTGAAAAATTCCGTGGGTGCAGGAGATTCCATGCTTGCCGGATTTCTTGCCGGTCTCGAAAAAACCGGAGATTTCGCACTTGCACACGTACTCGGTACGGCTTGTGGTAGTGCTACCGCTTTTTCCGACGGTCTCGCTGAAAAACAGGAAATAATCCGTATACTGAATGAAATGTTACCGGATTCTCAGATTGTGCAGAAATTCTTTGATATAGAATTTTAATTCACTTTTTTGTGTAAAATGCACAATGTATACTGTGAATTTATATGACAATTTTTTCAGAGATACCGTTTTGTGCCTGTTATACGAAATTCTTTCAGAAGTACTTGATTATATTTTTTATTAATTACATCACTTTCATGTTAACCATGGTTAACAGAATTATTGACATTTCAACCCGATTGTGTTAATATGATTTAAGACAAATTTTTCTTTAATTACGTTTCCGGAAAGGGCGTAAATTTAAACAAAAGGAGTTATCAGTTACAATGGAATTTGCTAAAGAATGGGACGGCTTTAAAGCCGGTAAATGGAGTACCGACATCAACGTCAGCGACTTCATCAAGAAAAACTATACACCTTACGACGGCGACGAAAGTTTCCTTGCCGGTCCTACAGAAGCTACTACCAGGCTCTGGGAGCAGGTCATGGACCTCACCAAACAGGAACGTGAAGCCGGTGGTGTTCTCGATATGGATACAAAAATTGTCTCCACTATCACATCTCATGATGCAGGTTATCTCAATAAAGACCTCGAAAAAATAGTCGGCGTTCAGACCGACAAGCCTTTCAAACGTTCTCTCCAGCCGTTCGGTGGTATCAGAATGGCTATGAACGCCTGCGAACAGAACGGTTATAAAGTTGACGACGAAGTAGTAAAAATTTTCACGGAATACCGCAAAACTCACAATCAGGGCGTTTTCGATGCATACACCCCTGAAATGCGTATGGCTCGTAAATCCGCTATCATTACAGGTCTTCCGGATGCTTACGGCAGAGGTCGTATAATCGGCGACTACAGAAGAGTTGCCCTCTATGGTATCGACAGACTTGTTGCCGACAAAAAACATCAGATTGAAACATCACTTGTCAGAATGACTTCAAAAAATATCCGTCTCCGTGAAGAACTCGCTGAACAGGTCCGTGCATTAGGCGAACTTAAAAAACTTGGTGAAATATACGGTTTCGATATATCACAGCCTGCAAAGAACGCTCAGGAAGCTGTACAGTGGCTTTATTTCGGTTACCTCGCAGCGGTTAAGGAGCAGAACGGTGCGGCAATGTCACTCGGCAGAACTTCAACATTCCTTGACATCTATATTCAGCGTGACCTCGACAACGGCGTTATCACTGAAGAGCAGGCACAGGAAATTATTGACCACTTCATAATGAAGTTACGTATAGTTAAATTCGCAAGAACTCCGGAATATAACGCTCTGTTCTCCGGTGACCCGACATGGGTTACAGAATCTATCGGCGGTGTGGACATTGACGGTCACCACCTCGTTACAAAGAACAGCTTCCGTTATCTCCACACTCTCGAGAATCTCGGTACAGCTCCCGAACCGAATATGACGGTTCTGTGGTCACAGAAACTGCCGAGAAAGTTTAAGGAATACTGTGCTAAAATCTCTATCATGACTTCCTCTATCCAGTACGAAAACGGAGATATGATGCGTAGTACCCACGGTGATGACTATGCTATCGCTTGTTGCGTATCTTCAATGGTAGTAGGTAAGGAAATGCAGTTCTTCGGTGCACGTGCAAACCTCGCTAAATGTCTGCTTTACGCTATAAACGGCGGTGTGGACGAGAGAATGAAAGTTCAGGTAGGTCCGAAGTACAGACCGGTTGAAGGCGATTATCTCGACTTTGACGACGTATGGGCTAAGTATCTCGATATGATGGAATGGCTTGCAGGACTTTATGTTAATACTCTTAACATTATCCACTATATGCACGATAAATACAGCTATGAAAGAATACAGATGGCTCTTCACGACAGAGACGTTAAGCGTTATTTCGCTACTGGTATTGCCGGACTTTCAGTAGTTGCCGATTCACTTTCCGCTATAAAGTACGCTAAGGTTAAGTGCATACGTGATGAAGACGGCGTTGTAACGGATTATGAAGTTGAAGGAGATTTCCCGAAATACGGCAACAACGACGACCGAGTTGACCAGATTGCAGTTAAAGTTGTTCGTACATTCATGGACATGATAAGAAAACATCATACTTACCGTGACGGCGTACCGACAATGTCAATTCTTACTATCACTTCTAACGTCGTTTACGGTAAGAAGACAGGTAACACTCCGGACGGCAGAAAAGCTGGTATTCCGCTTGCACCTGGTGCAAACCCGATGCACGGACGTGATACACACGGTGCAGCAGCTTCGCTTTCTTCAGTCGCTAAACTTCCGTTCAAACACGCACAGGACGGTATTTCAAATACATTCTCAATTATCCCTGGTGCACTCGGCAAGGATATGGAAGTATTTGTTGGCGATATCGACATTGACAAACTCAGTCAGGGTGAATAATCCATGATTACCCCTAATATGCTCGGTAAAAGCGGTACACCCGAAGAACTCGCCGACTTCATAGATAAGTTAATGGCGGAGGGTAGCGGTCACGTGAATATCGCCACTGGTAACGACGATGACAGCTTACACGTTCAGACGGTAAACAGTACCGATTGCGGTACGGGCAAGGGTGCGTGTATGCAACCTACCGAACTCGATATAGACCCCGACGAAGAAGAGGAAGACTGATTTAATTTTATGCTATCGGCGTGGGTGACGTCAAAAGTTGTCCACGTCTATATAAAAAATCTTTAAAGGAGGATTTTTAACAATGGAAACTAATGCAACACAGGTTAATAACCTTATCGAACTTCTCGACGGTTACGTTGAAAAAGGCGGTCACCACCTGAATGTAAACGTATTCACAAGGGAAACTCTCCTTGATGCTCAGGCTCACCCTGAAAAGTACCCACAGCTGACGGTAAGAGTTTCCGGTTATGCCGTAAACTTCGTAAAGCTCACCAAGGAACAGCAAGACGACGTTATTTCAAGAACTTTCCACGCTGCCCTCTAATCAAAATGAAGAAGTCCGGATATTCTCCGGACTTTTTTTTATAACATTTTCGCTCTGAGTTCTTCCGGACTTAGTCTCGAAAGATATGCCGGTGCGATATCAAAAGCGGTCTTACAACCTGTAACGCCCTCTTTACGCATACGGTATAAAGCCCTTGCGTAACAGATAAGTACGCTTGCGGTAAATTCGGGGTTTGAATCGAGTTTCAGGGAATACTCAATCATCTGATGTGTATCGTCTCCGGTGATACCGCTACGCATTACGAATCCACCATGTGGCATTTTGTTATGGACGGCATCAAATTCTTCGTCGGAAATAAAGTTTACCGTTGTATCGTATTCGTCAAAATAGTTCTTCATCGATTTTATCGCCTGCTCGATTTTCTGCAGGTCAGCATTTTCTTCCGGTACTATCCAGCATTCACGAATATGTTTCTGACGTGTAGTGAGTTCCGGCATACTTCCGGAGCGTACCGCATCCATTGCCTCATCTACCGGTACGGTATACTGTATGCCTTTCTTTACGCCCTCAACTCTTCGGATAGCATCGGAATGTCCCTGACTTACGCCCTTTCCCCAGAACGTATATGTTTTACCGTCGGGTAGTATCGATTCCGCATAAAGCCTGTTGAGTGAGAACAGTCCAGGATCCCACCCTAACGAGATTATCGCAAGATGTCCGCTGTCTTTCGCAGATTTATCAACGTTTGCAAAATGTTCCGGTATCCTTGCGTGTGTATCGAAACTGTCGATTACGTTGAATTTTTCGGCGAGTTGCGGTGTCTGTACCGGCAAATCCGTCGCACTTCCGCCACATATTATCATTACGTCTATTTTGTCACTATGTTCTGCCACGTTATCCATACCATACACCGCACAACCTGTAACAGTCTTTACGGTATCGGGTTTACGGCGTGTGAAAACTCCGCATAATTCCATATCGTCGTTCTGTCTGACAGCGAGTTCTACGCCTTTTCCGAGATTGCCGTATCCGGCTATGCCTATCCTGATTTTGTCCATTGGTTTTTACCTCCTTATATTTTATGTAAATATTATATCACAATTTTTTACTCCTGTAAAGTCATTTTTTTTCGGACTTCTTCAAAGTATTATTAATTTCGTCAATCAGTCTGCTGATTTCCGCTACCGACTTATTTATTATCTCCGTACTCTCGTTAGTAGTATTCACGTTATTATCAAGTACGCTGAATGCCCTTATAGTTGTCTGCAGAATGGATGCCATCTGCTGTACTCCCTCGGAATCCATACTTTCATTTGCGTTACAGAACATAACTATATTATTTAACAAACTGTTTACCTGTCCGGCTTTCTGACTTGTCTTTGAAGTCGATTCTCCGATATTATTTACGTTTGCAGTTATCCTGTCTATGTCTGCCCTCAGACGCTCCGAAAGTTCGAGACATTCCGCCGTTATCTCCGCTAACCGTTCGTGCTGTTCCGCAAGTTCACTGTGTCGGGCGATAAGTACCGTTTTTGCGTGTACTATACAGTTTTCCGGCGTATTCAGTCCCCGACATATTGCTACTGCCATTTCCCGGCATGAACGGTATCCGCACGCATGGCAATCATAATGACGGTCTGCTTCCGTATGCTTACCCATCATTCCGTATACCGCTTCAAGTTGTTTTTCCGTCGGTAACGGTGAAGGGTTCATAGGCGTATAGTTCCGGCGATAATCGGATATATCAAGGTTTTCATCAAAATATCTGAACAGCTTATCTTCACCAAACCGGAAAGGTCCGGTAGTTTTACGTCTTTTCTTTGCTTCCTTTTCTACCTCACGCATAGTAGCCATGACATCAAAAAACGTCTGGGTTGTACCCGATGCAGGACCGACGTTACAACCAAATTCACACGACAGAACGTCAAACACTTCAGGGTGTTTATACTCCGGCATATTTGCGTACATATCCAACTCCGGATATACTTTGTGTACTCCCTCGGATGTCGTTATATTCAAATCCGGATTATGCAACCAAAGATTGTCACGCAATCCGCCCGGACGTGGATATATTCCGCCCACCTGTCCCTGCTGATTGTCAAACGGATATGATAAATCCTGTCTGGTATCAGCAGAAATTTTTATATTATTTTTTTCAAAATATTCAAGAAGTTTCCGGAAAGTTATACTGTAATTCACAAGTCCTGTCTCCATGAACTCCGTTTTTTTCGCTATACACGGTGATAATACAGCTATCGGACTGTTAAGTTTCAGATATTTTCTTATGTATGTTGCACCACAAGCTATCGGACTATGTATGGGAGAAAGATTCCGTAAAAGTCGTGGCTGGTATATCTCGATATATTTTACTATCGCCGCACAGGGCTGAGTTATCACGTTTCCGATTGTCCGGTTTTCTATTGCCCGGACGTGTGCCCACGTGCATATATCCGCACCAAGTGAGACATCATATATTTTGCAACCGTTCCGCCTGAACCAGTCGAGAATACCTTTCCACTTATCCGGAAGTACCGATTTTATCGCCGGTGCAACCATTAATATTATCTCTTCCTTGCCAAGTCTTGACATACATTTTTCCGTATCGTCAACGTAATCCCTCGCACCATGATTACACGTCCTTACACACTCACCACAAGTTATACATCTTTCCGGATTCACCGTAGTTACAAAACGTCCCTCTTCAAGCATCTTCGTAATATTCGCCTCCGGTGCGGGACAGTTCCGGACGCAAGCGTTACAACCAACGCATTTTTCGGGTTTTACTATTATAATTTCGTCCATTTATCAAAAACTCCTTTTTATAAGTCCTCAAGTGCTTCCGCCTGTGCCATCAGACTGGCAAGGTCTATATTTTCTGTAACCTTTTTCTCCGGAACTTTCGGGAGGTCGTCATTTTCAAGAGCTTCTGCCTGTGCGGTGAGTTCATCAAGATTTATTTCACCGTTTTTCTTCTTTATATTCATGAACTCCTCTTCCTGACGGTCAAGAGCCCTTAAATTTATACCACCTGCTCCGTGTATTACGTTACTTACCAGTACGGAAAAATCATCTTCCATACTGTCAGTTTTATCAATGTTCTTGAAATCCGGTGAATTTTCGTCGTAATTATAATCATAGTCGTATGCGTCGAAATCGTGGGTATTCTGTACAGTATAATCCTGACTGTTATAATATTCTGCTACAGGGTCATATTTCTTCACCGGTTTTTCCGGTAATTTTTCTTCTGCCGGTATTACAGCTTTTTCCTTAACCTTTTTTTCTGCACTGTATGAATAGTCAACCGCTTCCCTGACCGGTTTTTCCGGTAAGTCAACATACTTTTCAATATCACGGAATACCGGTACGCCACCTCTTAACACCGTCCGGCGTGTATCGTCGAGAATATCTCCGGATTTATCAAGTATATCATTTCCGACGGAAAAGAATTTACTGAATGTCTCACGGAAATTTTCCATATAATCAGATATTTTATTCACTTCACCGAGTATCACGGAACGTATATTCTCCGGTATCGCTGAAAGTTCTTCCTTATCTACTTCCGCCGTCATCTCTGAGGCGTACAACTCCGCTTCATAAACTATCTCCGACGCTTTATTGTTAGCTTCCGCTACTATGTTATGTGCAAGCCTTTCTGAATCCGCTTTCAGATTTTCCGCCTTCTTACGTGCTGTTTCTACTATCTCCTCCGCCGATTTCCTCGCAGATGCAAACACTACCCCGAATACTTCCGTATCATCTTCCTGTGAAAGTGACATTATTTTCATATCTCTTTCAGAAAGTTTACTTTCAAGTTCTTCAACGGTTTTCTTTAAATTTTTTACTTCAATTTCAAGTGTACTGTTTTCCGCCGTAAGTGTACTGACTTTATACGTGAGTTTTTTATTTTCCGCTTCCGCTTCTGACAGTTTTTTTCCTGTCTCCTCCGGTATCGTACCGCTCTTACCGTTCAGAAGTCGCATTATTTCAAGTTCGGTTTCCAGTTTAGATATTTTTCTGTAAAGTTTCTGTATATGTTCGTCTGTATCGGCTTTATCGTAACCACCAAATACTACGGTTTTTATAAATTCTGTTCCGTTCATTATTCCAATCCCTCCTGTATTTTCACGGACGGAAAATTTTTCAATCCACGATATTTTAAATATATTTTACACTGTTTTATGTATTTTGTCAATAGCCACTATACATAATTCATAATTAATAATTATTTAATTAAATTAAATCAATTCTCAGTTACGCACTCTTAATTATTCATTCTTGATTAATTCCTTTACTTCAGGATTATCATATAATCCGAGGTCAAAGAGCGTATTTTTCTGACTTTCCGTGATTCTTCCGGTCAGCGAATATACAAACTTTCCGTGTTCACGCTGTATGCCGTCCCATGAATCTATTATCTTTATCCAGCCCGCACGACCTAACGTCCTTTCCGGATACTTCGCCGACGGATAAAATTTACGTGCAATCATTTCCGCACACCTCTGATGTCCGGTATAGTCGCATGAATAAGTGTCGCCTTCCGGTGAAATCCATCCTAACCTGAAATTAACATCATTCTTAAAGAACATTTTTTCCAGTTCCAGCGGATATTCTGAATCTGTTTCGATTATCCCGGAAAAATTGCAGTCTTCCGGACTGAACCGGTAGTATCCGCCTTTATCGTCCGCAACTATCGGTAATCTGTCCGGCGTTACTATATTCTCAAGTACATTTCCTTCAAGCTCTTTCATATTATCATAGTATCTGTAATAGTAAAAACCTGTCTCAGACTTATATATGACAAATTTCATATCGCTTCACCACCTCCCCTGCCCCTTTTTAATTCTTAATTATCAATTATATCACGTTTTCCGGTTTTTTTCAAGTATATTTTTAAATTAATTATTGCACAAGCGTAAAATATGTGATATAATTATCCGAAATGGAGGTGTTGATTATGTCCGAAGAATTTAATAATATCTTTATCCCACGTGAAGAAGATTTCAGCCATACGTCTTTTGACAGGGAAATTGCTTTCTATGAAAGTATATGTTCCGGTAATATGGAACTTGTACGAATTTTCATGAAACCGCTTTTTTGTGAGGGTTGCGGACTGCTGAGTGAAGACCCTTTGCGTAATCTGAAATATCATATAGTTGTACTCGCTGCCATGATTGCACGTTACTGTATAAAAGGTGGTATGTCGCCGGAAGAAGCATACAGCATGAGCGATTTCTATATCATGAAAACCGATAAAAGCAATACGGAAGCTGAAATACGTTCTATTCACATAGAAATGATTGAAGGTTATACAAAAAAAATGCGTCGCATCAAGAATGACGGTATTTTCTCTAAACAGATAATACGTGCCACAAACTATATAATGTCAAATATAAACAACCGTATTCTGTTGCAGAACGTCGCAGAACATCTTAAACTAAGCCCGGCATATCTTTCAAGACTGTTCCGGCAGGAAACCGGTACTACTTTCAGCGAGTACGTCAACAGGCTGAAAATTGAAGAGGCTACAACTCTACTTATCCATACAGAGTTCACAGACCTTGAAATCAGTAATATGTTGGCTTACAGTTCACAAAGCTACTTCATAAAGATTTTCAGGAAGTTTACCGGTACTACACCTAAAAAATACCGCTCCGGTTACTACATATTATAATGTCATAAAATTGTTATTGGTCTCGTAAATTCCCGGGGTAAGACAAAAAAACTGTACAAGATTTTACTATAATTACGTTCCGGACTTCCCGTAATCAGGGGTATTTCTGACGTATACCACAAAATTTTACTCCGGAAGTGGTAATTTTAATGAAAATTCAAAATTTTAACATCTGATTTGCCGGAAAAACTGCTTTTTCAGATGTCATAATTTTGTCATGGGTATCGTCAAATCCCGGTGGTTTGTCTTAAAAACTGTACATATTTTTACCATTTCCGCCGTTGGAAGCCACCGACAGGAACAGGATTTTTACGCATACCACAAAATTTTACTCTAAAACTGATAATTTTACTTAAAATTCAAATTTTTAACAGCTAATCCGTGGTGAAAACGTTGTATATGAATGTCATAATTTTATTATGGGTATGTCAAAACCTCGGGGTCAGACAAAAAAACTGTACAAGATTTTACTATAATTATAATTCCGGTTGTTGCCGTCTATAAACAACCTGTCGTCTGATTTAATATCACGAAATTACTATTTTTGTCATGAATCTTGTATATTTTTCCGCCGGAATACGTTAAAATTATAGTTATAAATATGAACGGAGGTTTTTTATAACCATGAAGAAAAATTTTATTGCTTTTTTATCGGCACTCAGCGTTATGACGTCCGCCGTACCTTACGCTATGCCGGTATCTGCGGAAACATCTAATATTATAGAAAATTCTACTTTCGATTCCGGTATTACCGGCTGGAGTACCTACAAGGAATCCGGCGGAGCTTGTACACTCGGTACGGAAGACGGTAAACTTGCCCTGAAAATAAGCAGTACCGGTAAATTAAGTTACGCCGTACAGGTTTGTTATGACATCATACCGCTTTATCAGAACGGTGTTTATCGTCTTAAATATGACATCTCTTCAAGCGTCGACAGATACGTTGAGGGTATGATCCAGCAGAACGGCGGTACATATCAGGCTTACACATGGAAGGGTCTTGATCTTACTTCCGAACCGCAGACAGTTGATTATGAATTTACCATGGAAGCAGATACCGACATCATGGCGAAAATGGTATTTAATTGTGGCTTACAGGAAAAAGACGGCGGTGAACTGCCGGAGCATACAATATATATTGATAATGTATCTCTCGAATTAGTTGACGATTCCGCAGTTGATTACAGTGCTACACGTCCTTATGAACCGCAGATAATCACCAATCAGGTGGGATATAAACCAGACAGCCGTAAAATTGCGGTAATCAGAAAAGCGGATGCGGTAAATACAAATGAATTTTCGGTTGTTAATGCTGATACAAATGAAGTCGTTTACACCGGTGTTGTTTCCGAATCAATGTATAATGCTCAGGCAGATGAAATAAATTACAAGGCTGATTTTTCAGCAATTACAACCCCTGGAAGATATTACGTATCATACGGCGAACTTGATGATTCATATGTTTTTGAAATCGGTGACGGCGTATACAATAACCTGCTCGACGACAGCATAAGAATGTTATATCTCCAGCGTTGCGGTGTGGAAATCGAAGATGAAACGTTTGGTCATAAAGCCTGTCACGATACACTCGCTACCGTATACGGTACGGATAAAAAAATAGATGTCTCAGGCGGTTGGCATGATGCCGGAGATTACGGACGTTATGTAGTTCCTGCTGCGAAGGCAGTAGCGGATTTACTTTACGCATACGGTACTAACCCGTCTCTGTACAGCGATAATATCGGCATACCGGAAAGTAATAACGGCGTTCCTGATATTCTCGATGAGGCACGTTTTGAACTCGAATGGATGATGAAAATGCAGGACGATAACGGCGGAGTACATCATAAGGTATCTTGCGAATCTTTCCCTGGTTACGTGATGCCGGAAAAAGAAACTCAACCTCTTATTGTTACCGATATTTCCACTACCGCCACCGCAGATTTCTGTGCATCTATGGCACTTGCCTATGAGTATTACAAAGATGTTGACAGTGCTTTTGCTGAAAAGTGTCTTGAATGTGCTGAAAAGGCATGGGGATTCCTGAAAGAACACCCTGAATTTATCTTCAAGAATCCGGAAGATATTGTTACAGGAGATTACGGCGACAAGTACGACGTTGACGAGCGTTACTGGGCAGCCGCTCAGATGTACAGGGCTACAGGTGACGTAAGTTACATGGACGGAATTTCAGATACTACCGGTCTTGACTGGTCAACGGTAGGCGATTACGGTAATATCGCAATCCTTACTATGAAAGGTATCGACAAGGATTCCGACATCTACAACAAAGCTAAGAAAAATATAATAAGTCAGGCGGATAAGTTCGTGAACATCTCCACAAGTACCGCATACGGTGTATCGCAGACTAAATTCAACTGGGGCAGTAATATGACCATCGCTAACTCGGGAATAGTTCTCGGGCTTGCGTATCAGCTTACCAGCGAGGAAAAATATATCAACGGTGCAAACGCTCAGCTTGATTATCTGCTTGGCGTAAATCCTGTAGGTGAGTGCTTCGTGACAGGTTACGGTACGGTATCGCCGGAAAATCCACACCACAGACCGTCCATGGCACAGAATCAGGCTATGAAGGGTATGCTGGTAGGTGGTGTAAACTCCGCACTTGAAGACAGTGCCGCTAAGGCATACTGTAAAGGTTTACCGGCTGCGAAGTGTTACGTTGATAACTCAGAAAGCTATTCCACCAATGAAATTACTATATACTGGAACTCACCGCTTACGTATCTTATTTCACTTACGGAAGAATCCGGAAACTCCGGAAATACTGACGGTATCCTGTGGGGGGATGCTGACTGCAACGGTAACGTTAATCTGTCAGATGCCGTACTTATTATGCAGTCTATCGCTAATCCTGACAAGTACACACTTTCCGGACAGGGCGAAATAAATGCTGACGTATACAATAACGGCGACGGCATAACTCCTATGGACGCTCTTTCAATTCAGAAAGTAATGATTGACCTCATTAAACAGAGTGATTTACCGGAATCCTATATGGACGATAACAAACCTGCACAGACTACCACGACAACTACCGCAAAGCCTGCTACTACAACAACTACTGTAACCATACTGGAAAGCGGTACAGGTATAAAGGATTACGGTACGCCTATGAATGATAAGGCTTCTGTTGTGGCGGATTTCCGTAAGGGTGAAACTCCTGTATTCTTTGCCTCCGACGGCTGGACTAACGGTAGCTGTTTTGATTGCGGTTGGTATAAGGAAAATACTTCTTTCGACGGTGGCGTACTGAATCTGACTATCGACAAAGACAAGACCGGTAAATATAATTATTCCGGTGCGGAGTACAGAACAGCAGATTTCTACAGTTACGGCTACTATGAAACCTCTATGCAGGCTATAAAAAATGATGGTGTTGTATCGTCGTTCTTTACATATACAGGACCGTCCGACGATAACCCCTGGGATGAGATAGACATTGAAATTCTCGGAAAAGATACTACTAAAGTACAGTTCAACTACTACACAGACGGTACAGGTAATCACGAGTTCATGTATGACCTCGGATTTGATGCATCGGAAGGCTTCCATACATACGGCTTCGACTGGCAGAAAGACCATATAACATGGTACGTTGACGGAAAAGCGGTATATACTGCTAAGGATAATATACCGTCCACACCTGGTAAGATTATGATGAACGCCTGGAATGGTATTGGTGTTGACGAATGGCTCAAACCTTTTGACGGAAATACTCCGCTGACCGCTCGCTATCAGTGGGTGACATACAATAAATAATTAATAATAATCGGAGACGGTAGAAAATAACTATTGTCTCCGTTTTTTTCAGCTATTTACAAACTCACAGGCGAAACGCAAAAATTATGCATTATGCATTATAAATTATAAATTGTTTTGTGCAGATATACAAAAAAATTTTAATCTTAAACTTTTTACCGGTCAGTAATCACTTACTTGTAAAAAGCAATGAAAGGTTGTATGTTTATGGGAATTAAAAATTTAATAATCGGACTGCTTGCGGTGATGTGTATGTTCACGTCATGCGATAACAAAACAAAAAAACCTGCTCCGGAAGTTCCGGAAGTGAAAGTCATGGGTTACAGACCGGCTGAAATACGTCTCACTGACGACTTTGAAAGGGTTATATCCCTTGATACAAATGTAGGAGATGTCTATATTTTCGGACAGCTTAAAAGCGGTGGTTATTCCGGATATACTACAGACAGTACTTTCAGTGAGTACGAAAGTTTCAGCTTTATTCCGCAGGAAAACGAAACAGTAATTACATCTGCTATACTGCCGTTCGGTAAAAAGGCGGTTCTGACGTATCTTGACGGTAAAAATTTACTGTATGTGTACGGTAAAGACGGTCTTCTGATAACCGAAGTTAATTTAGGTACTATTACCGACAGTCCGGACGTAAAGGTAAACATTTTACCATACGGCAGAACGAATTATATTATCAACGTCGATAACAAACGCCTGATACTCGCTAACAGTATCGGTATTGTCTCGGATATTCAGACCGACGGCGATATTACAGGCTTTTCACGTGGTGCAAACAGTACGGTAAAATGTTTCATAAAAGACAGTAATTCAGAGTATATAGCAGATATAGATATTGATTCCGCAACACTTACTGATAAAAAACAGATTGTTACCGATTCCGTGGCGTACGCTTCCTGCATGAGCGAAAAATATTCCTGTATAAGCGTTACGGACGGTGGGATTTATGGTATCAGTGACAACACCGTAAAGAAGATTACCGACTTCGCAAACATGAGTTTCAAGCCCTCTGAGGTCTCCGATATTGTCGAAACTTCCGACGGCAATTACGCTGTGAACGTCGGCGGAACGGTTTATTTTATCACAGAAAACAATATTAAAGAAGTTTCCGCTGAAAAAATAATATGGGTGGGTAAGTATCAATATGGTGGGTCAGACCTTGACAGATATATGAAATCGTTTAACGAATCTCAGGACGAATACGAAATCAGATACAGGACATACAAAGGATACAACAGTGATGCCCTCTATACAGACGTTATCAGCGGAAACGCTCCGGATATTATACCGTTCGATTCAGGTACACCGCTTGCAAGTTACGGTAAAAAAGACGGTCTTTTCACTGATTTATACCAGTTCCTCGACGATGACCCCGATTTATCCCGTGATGACTTTCTGCCGAATATACTGAACGGTCTTGAGCGTGACGGAAAATTATATCAGATTGGTTCGGAGTTCACATTAAGTACGATAACGGCAGGTAAAGATGACGGCATACCGGAAAACTGGACTCTCGACGATATGATAAGAATTTATGAAAATCCACCGGAAAATAAAAGTCTTTTTCCGCTTATTAAAATGGACAGTATAAGATTACATCTGTTTAACACTTATTTTGACGAATCAATGTATATAGATTACAATAATGCGGAATGTCATTTTGATTCGCCGGATTTCATAAGGGCTATCGAATTTTTCCAGAATAACAAAATAGGTCGCACGTTTGCGGAATATAATAAGTTATCACATCAGGAATTAGTTATGATTCCGGAAGAGGAAATCGGAAAAAGTTCTATTCTGTCTTCATATCCTACCACTATATACAATGCTGAAAGTCTTTTCGATAATGCAAGGTTAAATGATGCGGAAGTATGGGCTGGATACGTCAGCGACGGTACCAAAAGCGGTACTCATATTAAAATGGATATTATGTACGGTATCAGTGCAACATCGCCATATAAAGACGGTGCGTGGGAGTTCCTGAAAACTATTTTTTCAGACTATTCTTCTACTTTCATAGGTGATAATGGAATTACTCATCATTATTTAATGTGTTTTCCAGTAATTGAAAAGTATTTTGACGAATCAATTGAAGTATTTTCCCGTGATAACGTCTATGTTGACTACGAAACCGGCAAGACCGTAATAGAAAAACGCAAGAATATTGCCGGTGACAAGGAACTTGAAAACTTTACGCCGGAAGAAGTACAGTACTACAAAGACAAGATAAAATCCGCAAGTGTAGTACCTGATGATTATAATATAAGTACAATTGTATATGAAGAATTAGAAGATTATTTTGAAAATGACGGCGACGCACAGAAAACAGCGGAAACTATTCAGGAAAAAGTTACGGAATACCTCAACGAGCGGTACAATTAAGAATTAACAATTTCAGATTAAGAAAAGCAGAATCGGAATATTACCGGCTCTGCTTTTTAATTATTAATTATCAATTATTAATTATAATGACCTGGCTTGAAAGTGCATAACTCTGTGTGAAATCCACAAGTTCCTGACGTTCCGGCGTTATTGATATACCCGCAACTCCTATATCCGCCTCATCAAAGCCGATAGCTGTTATTATTGAACTGAAATCCATATCTGTTATTTTCAGTTCCATTTCTAAAATATCACAGATAGCGTTTGCCATATCGACATCAAACCCGATTATTTCACCGTTTACCTCATCCTCATACGGTGGGAAATCCGCATTTGTAGCCATTACAAGAACTCCGTTTCTTGTAACGTCTTCCGGCTGGTACGGGATATTGTCCGGATTTTCACCTATCCAGTGTTTAGATATTTCCGTGATAGTACCGTCACGCTTTAACTGATTTATCGCTTCGTCGAGTTTATCCCCTAACTCTTTGTTGCCCTTTTTATATGCTATGGCGTACTCCTCTTCGCTGAACGGTTCGGAAAGTATCGTGAGATTATCGTAATTGCTTACTATCGCTTCCGCCGTGAGTTCGTCGAGTATTACCGCATCTACTTTTTTTTCTGCGAGTGCCTTGATAGTCTCGGAAGCGTTTCTGTATTTCTCTACGGTCGCACCGTCTATATCCTTAGCGAGTTTGTAACCTGTAGTTCCTATCTGCGTACCGATAATTTTTCCTGTAAGGTCACCTGCTCCGGAAATAGTCTGATTATTGGTTTTTCCGCAACCACACGACAATATAAACGCTATCACTGCAAATATACTCAAAAATTTTTTCATAAAATTCCCTCTTTTTTAATTATGAATTATGCATTATAAATTATACATTAAAAAATATTTGTCTGTCAAGTGGTTTTCCGAAAATTTTCTGCAATTATCAATTATGAATTTTTCACTGATTTATCATATCGCTGACCTGTATTTTACACATACCAGTATTAATATTATCTAACCCGGTTAAATAAAAGGAGGAATTTTTATGGCAGACCGTGAATATGTTTTGAACGTCATGCAGAGGCTTCATCACAAACCTCCTGATGACGTTTCAAGAAAATTCAGTGACGATAACGCCGGTATCGCCTGTATGCTGAAGTATCTTTACGACGCTGAAAATCCGGTATCCGCAGGTGAAATAAGCCGGTTCATGAGTGTCAGTACCGCAAGGGTTTCCGTATTACTCAGGAAAATGTACGAAAAAGGATATATACTCCGTGACAGCTGTTCAGAAGATGCACGCCGTCTTATGATTTCGCTGTCCGGTACGGGTAAGGCGGAATTTCTGCGACGTCAGGAGAAAATGATTGAAACATTCAGTCTGATTATTGACCGTATCGGCAGGGAACGTATGGAAGATTTTATTACCGTCTCCAACGAGATACGGGAAATTGTATCTGCGGAAATCAAAAAAGAAATCAATAAATAAAGAAAGGTGGTAATTTTTTTATGCTGAAGATTTTCAGGAATCTTAAAAAACGTGATGTCTGTTTCATGCTTGTGTGCGTGTTACTGGTAATCGCTCAGGTATGGCTTGACCTCACTATGCCTGACTATACTCAGAAACTTACGGAATCAGTTTCCGCCGGTTCTGTGGAAATGAGTGAAGTTCTTAAAAACGGTGGTATGATGTTACTGTGTGCTGTCGGTAGTATGGTATGTGCTATGCTATGCGGATTCTTTGCCTCACAGGTTGCGGCAAACTTCGCTAAAACTCTCCGTGATAAGCTTTTCGGACATATACTGAAGTTCTCGAATGCGGAGATAAACAGATTTTCTACCCCCAGCCTGATAACCCGTACTACTAATGACGTCGTACAGTTACAGATGCTGATTGCTATGGGTATGCAGATGATGATTAAAGCACCGGTTACGGCAATATGGGCTATCGTAAAAATATCAAATTCAAGCGTCGAATGGACTACCGCCGTATTTGTATGCGTTGCGGTGGTAATCGTCACGATAGCACTTCTTGTCGGTCTCGCTTATCCTAAGTTCAGACAGATTCAAAAACTCACCGATAATCTGAATGACGTAACACGTGAGAATATCAGCGGTGTGCGTGTAGTACGTGCGTTCAATGCGGAAAAGTATCAGGAAAAGAAGTTTGATAAGGTCAATGATGATATTACTTCAAATCACCTCTTTACCAGTAGAATAATGGGTCTGATGATGCCCGTCATGATGATGGCTATGAACGGGCTGACCCTCGCTATTTACTGGATTGGTGCGTATCTGATTAACAAGGCGGAAATTATGGAAAGAGCGGAAGTTATCGGTAATATGACGGCTTTCACGCAGTACGCATTGCAGATTATGGGTGCGTTCATGATGCTTGTCATGATATTCATAATTATGCCTCGTACTATGGTTTCCGCTAAACGTATCAATGAAGTTCTCGATACTCAACCCTCTATCGACTACAAAACACAGGAAGTAAAAACCACTGGTCACGGAAAAATAGAGTTTAAAAACGTATCGTTTGCGTATTCTGATTCCGGTAAACCCTGTCTTAAAAACCTTAACTTCGAGATTAACGAGGGTGAAACATTTGCGATAATAGGTGCTACCGGTACAGGTAAATCAACGCTTGTAAATCTGATACCACGTTATTACGATACGACTTCCGGCGAGGTACTTATTGACGGCGTGAACATCAAGGAATATCCGGAAGAACAGCTTGAAAAAATGGTATCCGTCGCACCGCAGAAAGCTACATTGTTTTCCGGTGACATAAAATCAAATATAACGTATGGCTGTAAAGAAAACGTATCCGATAATGACGAAAGAATTAAAAAAGCCCTTGAAGTATCGAAATCCGATTTTGTCGGAAATCTCGCAGACGGTATTCACTCGAAAGTCGCACAAGGTGGTACGAACTATTCCGGCGGTCAGAAACAACGTCTTTCAATAGCCCGTGCGGTATTCAAAAACTCGGAAATCATGATTTTCGACGATACTTTTTCCGCTCTCGACTACAAAACCGATATGCTTGTAAGAAAATCCATACGTGAAGAACTCACCGGAACGACGGTAATAATAGTAGCACAGCGTATAGGTACTATCAGGAACGCCGACAATATTCTCGTACTCCATGACGGCGAAATTGCGGGAATCGGCAAACATGAGGAATTAATGGAAAATTGTCCGATATATAAGGAAATAGCACTTTCACAGTTATCAGCGGAAGAACTCGCAGGAAAGGAGAGTGTTTAATATGCCTCCGATGAGACCCATGACCGTTACAAATCCCGACGATAAAGCGGATTTAGGTTCTATAAAGAAAATACTTGTATACTGTAAACAGTATCTCCCGGCGGTGATAGTCGCCATTGTATTCGCTATAGGCGGTGCGTTGACTACCATTATAGGTCCGGAAAAAATAAGCGACTTAATGAACGAAATAACTTCAAGTATCATGACCGGTATGGACGTAAATATTGATAACATAAAAAAAATATGCTTCACACTGGTTACGATATACGCGGGGGGTGCGGTACTTAATTACAGTCAGCAGTTCATAACCGCTACTATTACGCAGAAAACATCCAAAAGATTACGTACCGACATTGACGAAAAAATAAACCGTCTGCCGTTGAAGTACTTTGATACCACCACAAAAGGCGATATACTTTCCCGTGTGACTAACGACGTCGACACAATAAGTCAGACACTTTCGAGCAGTTCCGCAAATCTGATAAGTTCGCTGGCGTTGTTCGTGGGAGTTATATATAAGATGTTCTCTACTAACTGGATTCTCGCCCTTGTAACGATAGGTTCTTCACTGTTCGGCTTCGTGATGATGGGCGTTATCATGAAAAATTCGCAGAAATTCTTTAACCGTAAACAAGCAGATTTAGGTGTTATGAATGGTCAGATAGAAGAAGTATATACAAATCACAATATTGTCCACGCATTCGGTGCGAAACATCAGGAAAAAGTAAAATTTGATGAAGTTAATGACCGCCTTTATGATTCAAACTGGAAATCTCAATGGCTATCCGGTATGATGCACCCTATTATGCAGTTCGTCGGCAATCTCGATTACGCACTTGTATTTATAGTAGGCGTTACGTTCATAATCAATAACAATTCCGCCGTAACACTCGGTACTATTATGGCGTTCGTAATCTATTCAAGGCTTTTCTCTCAACCGTTAGGCACTTTCGCACAGTCCATGACGTCTATTCAACAGGCTTCCGCTGCATCTAAACGGGTTTTTGAGATGCTCGAATCAGAAGAACAGCCTGACGAATCCGCTAAAACCGGTACTATAAATAACGTCGCCGGTAATGTAGAGTTCAGAAACGTTAAATTTGGTTACTCACCGGATAAAACTATCATACACGACTTCTCCGCCAATCTGAAAGCCGGTCAGAAAGTCGCAATAGTAGGACCTACCGGAGCAGGTAAAACTACTATGGTTAATCTGCTTATGCGTTTCTATGAGATAGACAGTGGCGACATACTCATTGACGGCGTATCAACAAAGACCCTCCGGCGTGAACAGGTACACGATTTATTTGATATGATTCTTCAGGATACGTGGCTTTTTGACGGCACTATCCGTGAAAATCTGGTCTACAACAAAGAAAACGTACCAGACAGTAAACTTGACGAGGCGTGCGAGGCTGTCGGACTTAAACACTTCATATCTACGTTGCCACAAGGATACGATACCCGACTTAATGAGGCTCTGAACCTCTCCGACGGTCAGAAACAACAGCTTACTATCGCCCGTGCGATGATTAAAGACGCACCTATGTTAATACTCGACGAAGCAACTTCTTCTATAGATACCAGAACGGAATTAGTTATACAGCGTGCTATGGATAAACTCACTATCGGACGTACTTCTTTCGTAATAGCACACAGATTATCCACTATCAAGAATGCGGATGTCATACTTGTTATGAAAGACGGCGACATCATAGAACAGGGCAACCATGAAAAACTCATTGCAGACGGCGGTTTCTATTCGGAATTATATAACAGTCAGTTTGCTGTTTAATCACATGCAAAACGCAAAAAACGTTCTCTCTTCCGAGGGAACGCTTTTTTGATGTAGGAAATTATTGATTTCGGTTTCCCGATATATAAATAATATCACGATAAAGTTTAAAAGTAAATAATATATTTTGTCGAAAAGTGTTTTTATTTGCAGAATTAAAATTTTTCCGGAATATTCAAATAATCTGAAATGTTTCCGTTTATTATCCGTGTATTTTTACCCATAAGTTCACAAGACCTTGAATACGTAATATATTCGTCCCATAGATATTCAAGCAACGTCACCTGTAGAAGATTTTTAGTTTCCGTATCACCGTATTCTGCTAAATCCTCGTACATACGGAAAACTCTTTCAAGCAGATTATTATTTCTGTAATCGTCTTGTTTAAGAAGTCCGGTAACAACCGGATTCAGAACATTTCCGAAAAGACAGTGTGGTAAGTTTTCGCCTAACCATTCATTTTCAGCGGTTATTTTTTCTCTTAATTCCGGAAAATGTCCGCACAGGAAATCACAGTCAAGCGATTCATATTTTATAGTCGTCAACATTATTAATTACCGGTATATCCGCTATTACTGTGGACTGGTCAGGGTCACCGTCGAAAGTAGTTCCGAACGTTCCGAAGTCATTGTTAGTATTGTCTACTTTCTTCCGGACAGGTACAGTTACACGTACCATTTTAGGCGGTGGGGTTTCCGTACGCTCTTCCACGAATTCTGAGGGGTCAGGCTTTACCGGTTCAGGCGGACGTGGTGGAACAGGCGGAGCAGGTTTATTATACGGATTTTCAGTTTTCGGCAATACGTATACATTTTGCGGTGTCCGTACGTGCTGTACGTTTGGTAACGGCATACTCTGTACCGGTACACTCTGATAACGGCTTGCCTGCTCCGGAGGTATTTGTTGTATGGGCTGTATAGATTGTATCTGTTGTATCGGTTCTGATTCTTCCGGTAATGTCTCAGATTGTCGGAAATTCATATCACGGAGTGTACCTGCTCCGGTTTTTTTGTTAATATCTGCATTCAAGTCACGGAAAGTCAAAATATCACCCTCTTTATCAATTAAGAATTTTAAAGTCTCGGGTCAACAGGTTCGCTCTCTAAAGCCAGTACGCCGAATGCACATTCATGTACTTTATATAACGGTTCTCCGTTGACAAATCTTTTCAGCGATTCCGTACCTAATGAAAACTCTTTCAGTGCAAGGGTTCTTTTTCTCGACAGTGAACGCTTTTTCAGTCTCCGCAGATGCTCCGGATAAAGATATTCCGCACCGTAAATTATCCGTAAATATTCCCTGCCTCTGCATTTGACAGCTGGTTGCAGTAACTTATTTCCGTTAATCGCCGTATAATATTCCGGCTTGACAACCATTCCCTCACCACCTGATGCTGTAAGTTCAGACCACCATTTCACAGCAGTTTCAATACTGATTTCATCTTCGGTATCTACGCATATATACGGCGTTGCCATGAAAATTTTATCCGTACATATATACTTTTTTATGTTTTCCATATGCCATACGTGCGTTTTGTTATCGAAAACATTGCCCTCAACCGCCAGTATGTGAAACGGTGCTATCCGGAAATCGTCTGTATTTTTTACCGTCCAGCAGTATTCACGGTATGCGGTGACGTATTTTTCAATCGCATCTCTCCGGAAACGGTACTTTTCAAGAATACTGTTCAGATTGGTATTCTGTCCGGACGTGAGGGCGGAAACTTCTGTATTTATACTCTCCCGTGAGCAGGCTTTTTCAAGCAGTTTTACCGCCATATCAAGCGAATTTTTACCGGCATTTCCTACCGGTGCGTACTGTGTTTTAATAAGTCCCTGTGCCTTTGCCGACCACGGCATAAGCTCCGTATCGAGACAGACCCATTCAGTATTGAAATCCGTCCAGAAATTATTATCAGTAAGTACCTTGTCGAGACGTTTTAATAATTCTCTTTCCGTTTCCGGATTATCAAAAAAACGCCGTCCGGTACGGGTATATATTATTCCGGAAGTGCCGTCATCTGTCCCGAAACGTTTTATAGCTGTTTCCGGTGTGTGACACAGTACTATCACCGCTCTTGACCCCATATGTTTCTGCTCACAGACTACCTTTTTTATACCGTTTTTCCTGTAATACTCTATAGCTTCCGTCGGATATTCAAGATAATTTTCTGTACTGCTTGTCTCACACGGCGACATTGTAGGCGGTAAATATATCAGCCAGCGAGGGTCTGCGGAGTATCTCGACATTATTTCAAGGGCGGAATTTACATTGTTTTCGTCGATATTTATTGACGGTATCAGTTCTGTACGGATATTCATTTTTCCGTTGAAATTATCGATAATCAGCATATCGCCTGTATCATCAGTTTTTTCCGTCGCAATCGGTCTGACGGGTTCGCAGTACATATCATACGCATTTACGCTTACGAACTCTTTTTCAGGGTATCGCATAGCCGTCAGCTTCCCACCGAATACGCAACCGGTATCTATACAGTAAGTATTATTTACCGCCGTTACTGCCGTAACCGGTGTATGTCCGTATACAATAACGGCACGTCCCCTGTATTCAGATGCCCAGTCACGCCGGACAGGTAAGCCGTACTCATCTACCTCTCCGGTAGTATCTCCGTATATACAGAATTCACGGACACGTCCCGAACCTCTGCCGATATAATTTTCTTTTATTCCTGCGTGTGATACAACAAGTCTGCCGTCGTCGAATACATAATGACTTATCAGACTATCAAGAAAATTCCGTACTTCCTCCCGGAACTCCGGCGATTCCTTTTCTATCTCCGCAACGGTTCTGTCAAGACCGTACTTGATATTTACGTTCTTTCCGTTCAGATACTTCAGTAACTTTACCTCGTGATTTCCCACTACAGAATATGCGTTACCGTTTTTTACCATATCCATAGCAAGCCGGAGAACACCGATATTATTATAGCCTCTGTCAGTGAAATCCCCTAAGAAAACAGCTTTTCTGCCGTCGGGGTGTACTGGTATTCCGTCGGCATTATCGACATATCCTAACTTTTCCAGCAGTTCCCGCAGTTCTCCGTAACAACCGTGTATATCGCCGATTATATCAAATTCACCGTGTACGTCTTTCTTGTCGTTCCATAACTTCGTACGGACTATCTCCGCATTATCTATATCTTCCGGAGTGTTCAGGACGTACACAAACCGGAAGCCCTCACGTTTCAACCTCTTTACGCAACGTCTCAACTGATTTACATGATTTTTTATCACACTTTCCGGAAGTCGCCGATTTTCACGTATGGCATTTCTTTCAAGTAGCGTTTTTTCCGGTACGTCAAGGACTATCGCCACACTATGTACATTATTTTCCCGTGCGGTGTCGAGAATCCTCTTCCGTGCGGATTGCTGTACGTTAGTAGCATCTATGACGGTAAGTTTCATTAAATCGAGACGTTTTTTCAGTGCGTAAAAAAGCAAGTCGAAAGCCTCACCCGATACGTTCTGATTGGTTTCATCATCCGATACCATAGCCCTGAAAAAATCTGAAGACAATACTTCCGTTGACTTGAATTTATTTCCTGCAAATGTGGATTTTCCGCTTGATGTCGCACCAATCAGTGCGACTAATGAAAATTCCGGTATCTCTATACGCATTTCTTAAACACCCCCATCTGTGTAGGCGTACCGTGTATATCGTCGACGTCTCCGATACCTGATATTGTCACGGTATAGCCGTATTCTTTACAGATTTTTGCCGTCCATTGCATAAACTCCTTACGTGTCCACTCGAACCTGTGGTCAGTATGTCTTAACCGTCCGTCCGTAATGAATCCGTAATTTATATTATACTCACTGTTAGGCGTGGTGACAATTACCGTATCAGGTCTAGCGTAACCGAAAACATTTCTTTCAAACGCACCAAGTCTTGACGGTTCAATGTGTTCTATCACCTCGATTACGCACGCACAGTCGAAACCGGAAAATCTTTTATCCCTGTAGGTAAGTGATGCCTGCATAAGTGTAAGTTTATTACGCTGGTGTTCGTTCATTGTATCGTAATGTAACCGTCTTTTCGCTTTTTCGAGTTCGTGGGCGGATACGTCAACAGCGATAATCTTTTTTATCTGCTGAATCTCAAGAAGAATTTTAGTAAGCCGACACTCTCCGCAACCTAAATCTATCACGCTTTCCGCACCGCTTTCAAGTATCGCATTTTTTACCGTATTGAGACGTTGCGTATTAAGTGATACCTTCTTATCGCTTACCTGCTCCGTTTCCTGTGTTTCCTGTATTTCCGGTATCTCTTCGGTGAGCAGGTCAATGGTTCTGTGTGCGTAACTTTTTTTCATGAGGAAATAACGGTAGATAATTTCTTCTTTTGCAGGGTGTTCCGCTAACCACTCGCCACCATGTGCGATAAGTTTATCAATTTCCGCCTCGTCAATGTAATAATGCTTCTGCCTGTCGAAGACCGGAATAAGTACGTATATATGATTGAGTAAATCGGATAATTTTACTTTGCCGGAAATTTCAAGGTCTATATACGGACTTTCACCCCACTCCGTGAATTTTTCGTCGAGAACGTTTTTAGTAGTCTTTACCGTATATCCCAGTGGTTCAAAGATTTTCCGTGCGAAATTATCTGTACCGTGTATTGAATATATATTCGCCGTAAGGTCAAGTGGTTTGCCGACGAGTTCAGGTTTCTTATCACAATTACCGTTAATGGCGGTACTGAAAAGCCTTGAAATAGCGGTACTCATAAACGAACTCGCTGTATACGGTCTGTCGTTGACGTAATCGAACAATCCGCCCGTACCTGTTCCCTGCTTACCTTTTGCGAGGTCTACAGGGTTTATGTCGAGAAGTAACGCCATAGTAGTTACCGCATCCGATACTTCCGGATAAAATACGTAAGCCTTACCGGAATTCAACGAAAATTCCTGTGGTCTGTAAGGATTTTTATGCAACAGATACCCTAAATCCTGCGTATTCCGTCCTTTATACGTAATTGTCAGAATCAAATAATTCACTCCTTAAATAAAAATTCTCCTCCATAGCTCATACGTTATTATATCACATATCAGAACCGTTTTCAAGTATCGTATTATGAAATTTTGATGTAAAATTCAAAAGCATCTTGACAAATCGTAAAAAAAGTGATAGAATATATTTAAAACAATTTATAAAGGGGGGATTTTCTTAAATGTCAGCATATCTTACAAGAAAAAGAATTGAAACTGAATTTGGAGAAATCGCACAGATTATCGACGTTATCGGTAAAGGCAGGCAGAGTATCGTCTATAAGGTGGAAACAAATACACAGTATAAGGCGTTGAAGTGGTACGATACCGACAAGATAGACAATATCGAACAGATTCACAGGAATGTACGTCGCAACATCGCCGACGGTAAACCTGACAGGCGGTTTCTGTGGTCTGAGTATACCACTATAACGGATTCAAAAACCGGTGCTTTCGGTTACTTTATGGACCTTAAACCTGATAATTTCGAGTACTTCGCAGACGTTGTAAACGGTTACAAGTTCGTGACGGATTCCGACACGGGAAAGCAGATTAAGAAAAAAGTGCGTTTTTCCAGCCTTTACGCTATGATTACGGCGGTTATAAATATTACCGATTCTTTCCGGAAGATTAACGAACTGGGAAAAAGTTTTCAGGGTTTAGGTGAGGGAAGTTTCTTCATAGATACAGCAACAGGTGAAGTACTCGTAAGCGACTGTGACACAATAGCCCCTTATGGAACTTGTCTTGATATAAAAATCCGTTCTGAATATAAAGCTCCGGAGGTAATCAACGGCATACTTCCCGACGAAAAATCAGATATGTATTCCCTCGCTCTTATACTTTTCCGGCTTCTTTTCCGTGGTGACCCTTTCGACGGTGAAAAAACTGTAATGTCGGTATGTCTCAATGAAAAAGAAGTTTCAAAACATTACAGCACAGATGCGGTATTCATATATGACCCCGACAATGATTCAAACCGTGCGTTGAAGGGTATTCATGACAATGTAATACGTTTCTGGAATGACTATCCGGAATATATCAGAGATGCTTTTACATATACTTTCACGGAAGGTATTAACAATCCGGTAAAACGTCTGACGTTTTCCGACTGGCAGAATCTTTTTATCCGGTTACGTTCGGAGATATTGTGCTGTATGTGCGGAAAAAGTACTTTTATTTCCATGAACGCAAAGCCGGAAGATGAAATTTTTGTATGTCCTGTATGTAAACTGAAATATGCTTCCCTGAAATTCTCAGACCGTGTTTATCGTATGCCCTTGTGTATAGGCGGAAAAATTTTCATGTGTGATATTGACCCTTCAAGTGAAGATGTTCTGACCGTTGCCGGTGAGATTGTGGAAAACAAGATACATAAAGGGCTTATGGGTATAAAAAATCTTTCGTGGAAAAAATGGAGCGTCCTGATGCCTGACGGTATATATCATGACGTGACAAACGGTAAAGGTTTCCCGATATGGCAGGGGCTCAAAATAGATTTCGGCAGAACTAAGGCGGAATTATAATACTACTGAAAAGCAGGTGAATAAAATGTTTAAAGGTTTCAGCCGGTCAGTAATCGGTGCAAGCCATATTAAAAAAAATATAGTATGTCAGGACAGTTCCGGTTTTAAGGTATATGAAAACTATGCGGTGGCGGTTGTCGCCGACGGTCACGGAAGCAAAAAGCATTTCCGGAGTAATACAGGTTCTGCACTCGCTGTTGAATCGGCTGTCGAAACGGTGGAAAATTTTTTCTCCGATTATCAGAGAATATCCGCTGAACTGCCTGTCAATCACGAACTCATACTTAAAAATATTGAACGTCAGGTAATCGCACGCTGGCACAGTAAAATCCGGAAACATTTTTCTGAAAATCCGGTAACTCCCGAAGAAAAACAACCTTTCACAGATGACGAATTCCGCAAAATAGCCGTTGAATCATATTATGGTACAACACTTGTTACGGCGGTTATCAGTGAAGATTTTTCATTAGGTTTCCAGATTGGCGACGGTTCACTTGTTGCGGTTTTCGAGGACGGCGAAACCGTAATGATTATGGACTATGAAGAATCAAACCCTGCCAATATCACCGCTTCCGTATGCAACAAAAACGCACCGTTACTTTTCAGTCATTTCTATACACGGAAGAAAAAAATTCTTGCAATGTTTGTATCCACTGACGGTCTGTATACATCTTTCAGCAGTGACGACGATTTTCTCGATTATCATACGATAATAGCCAGTCAGCTTTACGATATACAGGCTTTCGAGAATTCAGTATTAAAGAACATCACCCGAAGAACTCATTTCGGGACGGAAGACGATATTTCCATTTCATGCGTATATCACGAAAAACTCGCAGATGAAAAAGTACGTACTCTCCGCCACAGGATTGACGACAGCAGACGTAAAAACGGAAAATAATTACCGGAAAGGCGTTTTTTATGTACATTATGAAAATGAAACCTGTTGTGAAGTCTTATCTCTGGGGGGGAACTCGTTTAATCCGTGATTACGGCAAAACAGGCACGGAAACTATTTCTGAAACGTGGGAATGTTCCGTACACCCTGACGGTCTGAGTATAATTGATAACGGTATTTTTTCCGGAAAAACTTTGTCGGAAGTTCTCCGTATACACCCCGAATACTGCGGTACTAAAAATCCCGGAGGCTTACCGGTAATCGTAAAGCTGATAGATGCGGAAAAAGATTTATCCATACAGGTACATCCCGACGATTTCTACGCCGGTATCCACGAAAAACAGAAAGGTAAATCTGAAATGTGGTATGTTCTCGATGCCGTCGGAAATGCGGAAATAATATACGGATTTGAAGAAAATGTATCTCCCGATACCGCAAGGCGTTATGCATATGAGGGAAATATTACAAATCTTCTGCACAGGGAGCAGGTACACAAAGGCGATATTTTCTATATACCAGCCGGTACAGTCCACGCACTCGGTAAGGGGATAGTGGTTGCGGAAATTCAGGAAAATTCCAATGTAACGTACCGTCTCGACGATTACGGCAGAACCGACGACAACGGCAGATTACGTGAACTGCATATCGAAAAGGCACTTGACGTTATGAATTTCTCACCGGTCGGGAAGTCCGGAACTGTTTTAAATTTTCCGTTCCATACCGGTTTTGTAAATACTCCCGGGAATTATACTTTTTATGTAAATGAAAAAACTTTTGTAATCCTGTTGTTCACCGAGGGTTCGGGAAAGGTTCATTGTGATAAAAATTCAGTAGAAGTCGGAAAAGGTGACTGTATTTTCATACCGGCGGAATCGGGTAACGTTGAAGTATCGGGGAATAATGCTTTTCTTGAAATATATTCATGAATATTTTTTTTACTGCAAAAAAAATCATATATTTTTGCAGTTTTTTTATTGCGTTGACATTTCCCGTATATTGTGATATAATCAGTTTAATATTACAGGAGGTGTAAAAATGGATTTTGATATATCAGTAAGAAAAACACCGGCACTTGACAGTAAATCACTTGCGGATAAAAACGGTTTTATGAATATCCGGCAGAGTATCAACAGAAACGCTCTTGATAATAATTATTTCCGGAAAAATTCCGCACCTGCTCCGGTACAGTCCCCGGTACAGCCTGCGGTACAATCTCCGGTACGTTATGCAGTACCTGTCCAGATGCCGTTACAACAGCAACAACCTGTACGGAAAAAATCACGTAATTTACCTTCCGGAAATGTTTTTCTTCAGAAGGGACAGAAAGTAACCGTTGAGAATACGGAAAAAATAAAAATAGCGGTTGGCTGGGATATTCTCGACGGTCGCTGTGAACTCGACGCTTCCGCTTTCATGCTCGGTAAAAACGGCAAAGTCTCCGGCGACGAATGGTTTATTTTTTACGGTCAGAACGTAAGCCCTGATAACAGCGTGTGTTATTTCAGTAACTGCACTCCCGATGACGCCGTAATTGACATTGATTTACGGAAAATCAGCCCGGATATTGAAAAAATAGTAATATCCGTCACTATCTATGAAGCGTATGAAAAGGGTCTTGACTTCAGCATGACGGAAAACGTATACTCACGCATTATCAGTGACGATAACAACGAATTATTCCGTTTCCGCCTTGACGAATGCTACAGTAACGTAACTTCTATGGTGCTGGGTGAACTCTATCGTTATAAAGGTATGTGGAAGTTCAACGCAGTGGGTGCAGGGGTTTCCCGTGATTTAGCCGGATTCTGTGCGATGTATGGCGTAAATATTTTATGAAAGGATTTGTTTTTTTATGATAAAGTTTGAAACTCTGAATGAAGTAAGCCTTATGGTTACGTGCGAGAACGGCTCAGGCGGACACATCTTCACAAAAGCCGGTGCGTTTATAGGTGGTGAATGCTTCGGGTCGAAAAATTTTAAATTCACAAAGGTTATGTTAGGACCGCAGGAGAATATAGGACGTGCGATACTCGGACAGCTTGCACGGCGTTTTACCGGTGAGAATCTGCCGTTAATGAAAGTGGAGTTCAGCGGTGACAGTATAACATACTATGCGGACAATCAACAACACGTTGTGGTTTATCGTCTCGAAGTCGGTGAGACAATCGCCGTTGAAAGTGAAAATATTCTTGCGTTTACCAGTAACTGCGATTACGGCGTGCGGTTTCTCGGACAAGGTGTATTATCACAGAAAGGTCTGGCAACATCTACGCTTACCGGAAAAAGTGAAGACGCATATGTTGCCGTGCTCGTTGACGGTAACCCTCTTGTACTCAGCAACGTACATAACGGCTCAACCATTGAAGCTGACCCTGATGCTGTTGTATGCTGGATTGGTGAAGACCCTTCCGTAAAAATGGACGTCTCATGGCGTAACTTTATAGGTCAGAGTTCGGGAGAATCATATATGTTTGAATGGAGTTCAAATACACCGGCAACGGTAATAATTCAGCCGACGGAAAGAATTTCCGGTGTTAATATTTCGATGGACGGCGGACGTTCCGGCAGTAAACCATCTCAGCAGAGAAGACTTTATTAAAAAATAAAAATTAATTGTATCGGTGAGAGAAAAAAACATTTCATACGTCCAAATATATAGAAATGTATGTTTTTTTCGGAAAGGGGGAGTTTATGGATATCGGCGGAATCTGTTACCGGCGTTTTCTTGACGGCGACGACGAAGGCATAGTTGAAATTATCCGTGACTACAAAGACGGGCTTATACTTTACCTCAGCGGTATAACCGGTAACCTGCTCCTTGCGGAAGAGATTATGGAAGATACTTTTTTTAAACTCGTCACGAAAAAACCTAAATTTTCCGGAAAAAGTTCATTCAAGACGTGGCTTTACGCAATAGGAAGAAATACCGCCGTTGACAGCCTGCGGAAGAGGTCACGGTTTGCGGATAAACCGGCGGACGAACTGACTGACCTTGCAGACGAACTTTCCATAGAAAAAGAATATCTCCGGGAAGAACAGAAAATTTTTCTCCACAGGGCTTTACAGAAACTCATTCCCGATTATCAGCAGGTTCTCTATCTTGTTTTCTTCGAGAATTTCAGTAATGCGGAAACGGCAAAGATTATGCATAAATCAAGGCGACAGGTGGAAAATCTTCTTTACAGAGCGAAAAAGTCATTGAAATCAGAGCTTGAAAAGGAGGGTTTTGAATATGAAGTCATATAGAGAAGTCGCCGACAGTATTTTTGAACGCCGTGAAAGATACCTTGCGGAAAAAAAACGCAGAAAGGCTATAATACGCCGTAACGTTGCGGTTGGTGTGAGTTTCTGTGTGATAGTGCTTGGTGGTATAGGGGTGTGGAAAAATGATAAAATACGTGAAGCCTTCCTGCCGTATCACAGCGAACCTTCGCCGGAAATTATCATTGACAGCACGGAAACGGAAACTACCGTATCTTCTTCCGTCCCTGCTCCTACTCAGTCGCCCATAATTACTACCACTGCTGATACTACCAATACGAAAAAAAACGCCGTGACAGTTACTACAGTTACGTCTGTTTCAACATCTGCATCTGCGGAAACTGTTACAGATTTAACGGAAACTTTATCTGAAATCACTTTACCGGCTTTCACGGAATCATCCGATATAAAATATCCGGAAACTGTTTATACGGAAATAACGATATATACTCCGCCTGTTACGTATGTAACATCTGCAAAGCCCGTAATTACGACGATAACGGAAAATTACGTGACTACTGTTACGTTACCGGTAACTTCCGGCGGTATACCGGCAAATACCACCGCATCTGAAAACGTAAGCGTTATAACCACAACCACCACTGCTGATCATGACGTGCCGGATAATACGATAAATCATAATACAACTATAACCACTGAATCTGCTTATGAAAATTTTACTACAACAACTACTACACGTCGTACTATAGCGACAAGACCTACCACAACAACTACTACACGTCGCACTATGGCGACAAGACCTACTACCACTACAATACGTCCGATATGGACTACAACTACCACTTCCACTACTACTACAATCGATACGGATATGATTTTAATCCCCACCACAACAACCACTACCACACATTCGCCGTCTTTACCCGATTCCGTATCACGTACCGTCCGGACTACCACTACAACAACTACCGTTATACCTGCTACCACAACAAGTACTACTACCTCTACACATAATGAGGCTTTTGAACATACTACTACAGAATCGGATACAACGGAAGAATTTACTACTACCACAACTACAACTACAACTACAACAACAACTACTACTACCACTACAATTACAATAACTGAAATCTTCACGGAATATGAAACTACTACAACGGAATTATTTACCGACTTCCCCGGAGATTACACGGTAAACAGAAACTAAATCTGAGAGACCGTAAACAGCCTGCGGTTTCCGCAATAAAAACAATTTATTTAAAGGAGATTATTTTTTATGAACTTTTCACAGCTCGCACAGAAACGCTATTCCGTCCGTAAGTTCGACGGAAGAACAATTGAACCCGATACGATGAATCAGATACTACAGACCGGCAACGTTGCCCCCACAGGTTGCAACTATCAGCCACAAAGGATTTACGTTATAGAGAATCCGGAAAAACTGGAATTATTAAATAAATTAAGTAAATGTATTTTCGGTGCAAAGACAGTACTTCTTTTCACTCTGAACACTGACGAAGACTGGAAAAATCCGCTTGAACCGGGCGTACACTCCGGGGTACAGGACGTAAGCATAGTTGCAACACATATAATGTTGCAGGCGTGGGAACTCGGCGTAGGTACTTGCTGGGTGAACTATTTTTCACCGTCCGCACTTGAGAAAACGTTAGAACTTCCGGCAAACGAAAAAGCGGTACTTTTAATGCCTATGGGCTATCCGGCGGAAGATTCCGAACCGCTGAAACTGCACGACGAATACAAGGACATCTCGGAAACCGTAAGATTTATTTAATTAATAATTAAGAATGCATAATGTATAATTAGTTAAGAATTAATTTAATTAATAATTATGAATTATAAATTATTAATTGTAAAGCCTGCCCTGGTAAGTGTTGAGTTCCGCAAGTTTACTGTCAATACCGCCGAGGACGGAAATTTTGTCCATACTCCACAGCGGAGCAACGAGTTCCGACTTGTCACCGTCACCGGTAATGCGTTCTATCACCATTTCAGGCGGTAACAATTCAAGCTGACGGACGGTTATGTTTATATATTCATCTTTCGTCATAGGTACGTATTTTCCCGATTTAAAGAGATTTTCTAATGGCGTACCACGTATGACGTGAAGCATCTGAATCTTGACGGAACAGGGGTTCATTACCGCAACCTGTCGCACTGTTTCAAGCATCATTTCCGGCGATTCTTCAGGGAGTCCGTTTATTATATGAAGACACGTCCGGATATTACGACGTTTAAGGCGGTAGAAACCGTCAAGAAATTCTTTATGACTGTAACAACGGTTAATTTTCCGGAGCGTTGAATCATGGACGGTCTGTAAACCGAGTTCTACGGTGAGATTAGTTTTGCTGTTGAGTTCGCCGAGAAGTTCCAGAACGTCATCAGGCAGACAGTCTGCCCTTGTTCCGATTGACACACCGGATACTTCAGGGAAATCGAGTACGGAAAAAAAGTTCTCACGGAGAATGTGTAAAGGTGCGTAAGTGTTGGTGTTTGCCTGAAAATATGCAATTACCGGCACATCTCCGTGACTTTTCCGTATACGTGATATTTCTTTTTCAAGCTGTCCGGTAACGGATAGTGTATTGTCGGTGAAGTAACCGCTTCCGCCGTTGCAGAATATACAACCGCCTTTTCCTTTTTTACCGTCGACGTTCGGACACGTAAAACCGCAGTCTAAAACCGCCTTGTAAATTTTTTTACCATATACTGTCCTGTTATGAAAGTTCAGTGTATGGTATCTTTTATTGTCGGAAGAAAATTCAAACGGATTATTCATAAAATCTGCTCACCGCCTTGGTAATTTATAATTAAGAATTATTATAGCATTTTTTTCGGCATATGTCAAATTATTAATTGTTAAAAGTTATGAATAAGTATTTGTGCAATCTGCACAACAAGAACCGTTATAATGCGTTAAATTGCACAATCTTATGATTTCCGGCAAAAACTTCTTTGACATTCAAAGTATTCTGTGGTATAATTAATGATAACATATTCCGGATTTTTACAATCAGAAAGGATTTTTTTATTATGCTTGACAACTCTAAAATTATCGCCGTAACGTCTGGTAAAGGCGGTACTGGCAAATCTACCATATGTTCAGGATTAGGATATACACTCGCCAAGCAGGGACAGCGTACCCTGATAATTGAACTTGATTTCGGTCTGCGGTGTATTGATATAATGTTCGGACTTCAGGACAAAATAGAACACGATTTAAGCGACGTCCTCAACGGCAGTATGAACGTGCTTGATGCCTGCTCAAGAGTTCCGATGGCTTCAAACCTCGAAATTCTCTGTGCTCCGAAAACCCTCACTCCTGTTACCGCCGAACAGATTTATACTATATGCCGTTCAGTAAAGAAATACTACGACTATATAATAATAGATACCGGAGCAGGTATAAACTCGCACGTCTTCGACATAGTGGAACAGGCAAACTTAATTCTTGTTGTATCAACTCCTGACCAGGTATGCATACGTGACGCCTCGCTGATGTCGGATGAATTTTACAATCGGGGAAACAAAAGCCAGCGACTTATAATTAACAAAGTAAGTAAAAAAGTAATCGGAAAATCGCTTGTAAAGAACCTCGACGAGATAATAGACAAAGTGGGAGTGCAGTTAATCGGAGTTATTCCTGAAGATTTCAAGCTGACGGTTTCCACCGCAAAGGGTGACCCTATCCCCACGGAATCAGACGCCCTGCTTGCTTTCGACGCCATTTCAAAGAGATTAAGGGGAGATTTCGTACCGCTTACTATAAAAAGTAAATAAAAAATTCATAATTAAGAATGCGTAATTATGAATTATTCATTAATTCAAATAACTTCCGTTGATACGGAGAAAGGAAACAAATAATGAATATTGCAATCATAGCACACGATGCAAAAAAAGAACTTATGGTCCAGTTCTGTAGTGCATACTGCGGGATTTTATCGAAACACTCGCTGATAGCAACGAATACTACAGGGAAGCAGGTCGGCGAGGCTACCGGATTACCTATAAAGAAATGCCTCAGCGGACAGGGCGGTGCGGAACAGATAGTATCATTACTTTCATGTAATCAGGTGGATATACTTTTATTTTTCCGTGACCCTAACAATCCACGCACTAACGACGTTCACGGTATGAACCTTTTACGCCTCTGTGACGTGCATAATGTACCGGTTGCGACAAACATTGCCACAGCGGAAGCTTTAATACTTGCCCTCGAACGTGGTGACCTCGACTGGCGGAAAATGGGAACACTAAGCATTTAAAACAATTAATAATTAACAATTAAGAATGCATAATTGAAAAATTTTTCAGGGCGGAGGGAAAAACTATTCTTTGCCCTGATTTTTTATTCTCACGAAAGAATCAGATTTAAATTATTA
>JAIDCY010000059.1 GCA_029055625.1 Ruminococcus sp.
TCCTCACAGCGTACGATTACTCCCGAGACTACACCATTATCTCCGAATTTATCGCTGAGCTGTCCGCAAAGTCTGATATATTCCGGACTATCCGCTACCGTTTTCATATCACTTTCAGAATACCGTTTTGTCGTCACGTTGAACTGATTGCTTTTATTCGTAAGCTGTGTTATGCGTTGCAGATATACCGGCAGAAAATCCGTTATACCGGCGTTCATCTCCAGACTTAACAGGTAATCCTGATAGTTTGAAAAACTTTTCTGCTGGGCGTTACGCTTCGCATTTGCTGTATACATTTCACTCCGCTTTAAATCGTCGCCGGATAATGATGTGACTTCAAAATATCCGCCCCGTGACAAATTATACATAGCCTCCTCAACGGTACTGAAATTCACCGTCGGAATCTTTAACTGTGCGTCTATTATTGCACATTCCGCCGGGTTATCGTCGACAAATACGAAACTTTCCGCAAGTAATCCTATCTCGTTTGCCGATTCCTCAATGTTTGAATCCTTACTGTTCCAGTTCGCTTTTATCGATACGAAATCTTCCGGTTTCAAAATACTGCTCGGGTGATTAAGTCCGGCAAGTGCATTTTCTTCGTCGTTCTTTGAACATACCGCAAGCAGTACGCCGTAATTCTTAAACTGTCTGATAAATTTCTGAAATTCTATGTAAGACTGTCCTACTGCCGTCTCTACTCCTAAGTCTATACCCTCAACGCCGTCATCACCGATTACGCCACCCCATAACGTATTATCTAAATCGAGGTCTATTACTTTCTGATTCCGTCCGTATACCGACTTTATTATACACGCTACACTATACGCAACTTCCGGCAGTACCTCAACCCTCATTGCGTACTTATACAGAAACCATGCTTCCGCATCGTGCCACTTCCGCAGACCTATCGCCGACGACAGATAATTTATATCATTTATATAAAATCCGTTGTTACGCCTTGCATAATCGGACAGCATTACATTCAGACGGTTTATAAATGTACCTGTTCCGGAATATCCCCAGCCGTCGTAATTGCCGGTATGCCGATACAGTGGGAGTTCAAAGTTATTCTGTATTATCGGACACGAAAATTTTTCAACAAGACTTGTCCATATCGTATTGAAATATTCGTATTGGTTGTAAAGTCTCTGCTGTATCTGTTCCGGACTTTCCGCCGGGCTTTCCGGTAACATTGTAAGATTGCGTGACGTTGTATGTATGTAGATTATATCCGGTCTGAACGCATCAAGTTCAGGTGAACCAAATACCGCATCTTCGTAAAATTTGTTATACTCCGACTGGTAAAACTCCGGTTCAATCCCGAAATCCAACAGAAACAGTTCCAATGATGTAACAATATCGTCGGTAGTAGAACCACCTAAAACTGCTATTTTCTTTTTTATCCTTGTCGTACCGTCGGCGAGTAACTGCTTTTTTAATGCCCGTCTCTTACGCAGAATCAGTTTACTGTTAAACGGATAATGAAGTTCTTTCATTTTATAACCTCCTTATTGTATTTCCGCAACGTAACCGTCGTATCTGTTCAGATTCTCAGAAAGATGTTCACGGTTTACGCCTACCGCTGAATACGTACACATAGCAAAAAGTACATCTGTAGCCTTTACCTGCTCTATAAATTTCTGTGCGTTACGGTCAAAATATCTGATGTCGCAAAGGTAGATGTTTTCAAACGAACTCGTCAGGAACGGTAACAGTGCGTTTCCGTAACTATCCTTGAATATTACAAGAGTTCTGCCGTTTTTACAATTCGTCTTTACGTGTCTTATATTGTCATCCATACCGAAAACAAGGTAATAACTCGAATTATCAAAATTATCAGGATTCAGTAAAAGTGTAGTCTCTACAGGGTCTGTAAATGATGATGAATACTGTGTTACTTCAACTTCCGTTTTCGGTTCGTAATATATGAACGGTTCGGGATTATTCAACAGTGTAGCACTTTGTGTATATCCATACATTGTGCCGACGTATCCGGATAATACGTGCTTTTCGTACTCTGAAATGTCTGCAAAATCTACACCGGCTTCTTTTGCGAACTCTTCCGCCGCATAGTATGCACCAAGTGGTTGCCAGTGATGGTCTGTACGTGAATATATAGCTTCCTTCTTATGACGGAGCAGGGCTGTATATGCGTCTACGTTTGTTACGTTCTTAAGACTTTTTTCTATTGAATCGAGGTCTTTTTTCTCACTTTCTACAAGGTCTGTATAATTTTCCGGTAAATAGTACGATACACTGGTAGGAAGTACCATAGAATACACATTGACATCTTTTCCGAGTGCCTTTTTATATGCGTTTACGTCCTCTGCGTAAAGTTCCTCGTTACCCCACGCACCACCATACAGCATTATTGCACGCTTATTTACGACGAGTATATTATTAGATACTTCACCATTCGCCGCCGCAACGTTCGCTTTTGGTAACGTTTCTGTAGTTGTGGTAGTAGTTTCCGTACCTGTTCCGGTAGTACCTGTTGTGGTCTGCGTATTTTCCGTTACTGTCTCAACCGGTTTTTCAGGCTCTTGATTCTTCTTCTCCGTATTATATAATTCTACTCCGCCGTCTTCATCGTCACCGTACTTTATACCCTTTAACGGCATTATCTTATCAGCAATAAGGGTCTTGAAAAAACTTCTGTTTGGTACGGTATCGTCATAATAATTCGCTATACCTTCCGTATACTCACCCGACAGGTAACTCTCTACTGTAAATTCCGGAAATGTAGCAAGATTTCTGTTTTCCTCGTGCGATACCGTATCACGTTTGAAAAATAACAGGTAAACAAATCCCGTGAGCAGTACCAGTACTATTACTACTATATTTAAAAGTGCAAATAAATTTGTTATGAATGTATTACGTTTTTTTTCTTTCTTTTCAGACATACTGACCTCCTATCAGAACCGGAAGTATAAAAACGGATTCGTCGTGGCATCTACAAGCATTACGCTTGTTAATAACAGAAGTCCGGCAGATATTACCGTTGTTAATACTGTTGCAGTGTGTCTTGTGAAAGCTGTCTTTCCTGTAAGTTTTCTGAATCCGTCTATAATCGGGAAACAACATATTACTGATACTATCAGCAGAAATACGTTATTTGAAAATGTTATTTTGTCCTGTAATCCGATAAATCCGTTTCCTCCGAAACCGAAAATTGTTTTGAAAAATACGCCTAATTCGTTCAGATCCTCAAAGTAGAATATTCCGAACCCTATTATTATTACGATTTTATTATATATCTGTCTTATTACTATCGGGATTTTTTTCATTTTCTTCTTGCCTATCAGCATTTCAAGGAATACGAAAATTCCGTAATATATTCCCCACAGTATGAAGTTCCAGCTTGCACCGTGCCATATACCGGTACAAAGCCATACAAGAAACAATCCGCCGTATTTTCTTCGTTTTCCGAAAATGGGAACGTATAACAGATAATCACGGAAAAATGTACTCAGTGATATATGCCATCTCTGCCAGAACTCTGTTATATCCTTACAGATAAACGGATGATTGAAATTTTCGTCAAAATGAAATCCGAAAACTCTTCCTAATCCTATCGCAATATCGGAATATCCCGAAAAATCAAAGTATATCTGCAATGCGTACGCTATAGCTCCGAACCATCCGCCGACTATTGAACAATCGTCTATATGTTGAAGAAAATTATCCGCTACCACGCTTAACTGATTTGATAACAGCACTTTCTTTGAAAGTCCGAGTACAACACGATTCAAGCCGTATGAAATATCCGTCATGTATATTTTTCTGTCCTCGATTTCCTTTTCTATCGTACTATATCGCACTATAGGACCGGCGATAAGTTGAGGAAATAACGTCAGGTACAGCAGAAAATTCTGAAATTTTTTCTGTACTTTTACCGTTTCCCAGTGACAGTCTATTATGTAAGATACCGTCTGGAATGTATAGAAACTTATTCCGATTGGTAGCTTTATATCCGGTACGGGTATATCCGACGAAAACAATGCGTTGATGTTCTCGATTATGAAACCGCTGTACTTGAATATACATAACATCGCAAAATCGTATATTACCGCTAATGCTGTAGCAAAAGTGTCAAGTTTTGTGTCCTTGTGCTTACCGATTACCAGTGCCAGACCGTAATTCACTAATGCACTGAAAAGCATCAGGAATACGTAAACCGGTTCACCCCATGCGTAAAAAATCAGGGAAAAAATAATCAGTACTACGTTTTTTGACTTCGTCCCTCGTGCGAGTGCGTACGCAAACAGGCACAAAGGCAGGAAGAAGTAGATGAAAAATAATTTTGAAAATACCATGTTCAACCGCCTTTTTGTTATTATTTTTTTCGGATTACAGCGTAAAAACACACTGTAATAATAATTATACAACAAGTTCTTTTCAAATGCAATAGGAAAAAACAAGGATTTTTAAAAAATTCCAGTAATCGTCATTAAAATATAAAAAATCCGGAGCAGGTTTTATATGTTTTGTGGAAATTTATATTAATTAATAATTATTAATTGATTTTGCGTTTTGCGTGTTAATTCACAAAACAGATAAAAAATAACCCTCCATAATCAATTCCAGCGTTTTTTATGGAATGTTATGGAAGGTATATAAAAATTATTAATTATTCATTCTTAATTATGAATTGTTTTCGCCTCGCCGTTATAATGTATTTTATTTTTGTCCGCACTGTACAGGTTCGCATTCAGAAGGTGGTTCGCACTCTACCGGCTTCCCACACTCAACGGGTGGTTCACACTGATTTACGTCTTTAATGTTATATGTCGGGTACTCTGTTATTTCACCGTCAAATGTAACGCCTTTCTTTTCCCATATATCGCAATCAATTTTATGGTCAATAATAACGCCGTTATCCTGCCAAGTTATAGTAAAGTTTGCTTTGTCGCCGAATACGGAATTCCCTTCATCATCGGTAAACCATTCGCCCCTGTCGTTGAAAGGACAGCAACCGTCGTCAGCACCAAGGGAAGCAAGAGGTGTGAAAGAACCGTCCGGATTTTTGAGGTAAAGGTCTATATCTGAACCAAGCAGAAAAGCTTCCTGAGTGATATATAATTCTTTTTCGCCGTCTGGTGATGTGTACGAATATGAAGATTTATCAGATGCACAAACCTGCGAAACGTCAATACAGTCTACTTCCTCATTTTCACAACACTGGCTTTTCGGAATTGTTACCTGTACAAATACTGGTATATTAGTAACCGGATAAAGTGCGGTATCATGTTCGTACTGTGGGTCCATAAACAGACATATACCATTGAAATTCAAATCCTTATTATTATAGTTTACTCTTCCGGAAGCCGTGATTTTATAGTAAACTCCGTTTCCACGCTCCTGACGGAAAAGTTTCAGAATAAGGTTGTTTTCCTTGAAGAAGTCACGATTATATTTTTCCGTGTACTTTGCAATATCAACGTCTTTCATGATTAAAGAAAGATACCCGATAAACTCTTCCTGAGTGGTAACTACAACTTCTGCTTCGTCTTCAAAGAAAGTGTCATCTTCAAGTGCATCTATTACCCATTCCTGAGCAGGTGCTTCGTCGGGATTGAGTACAAACTTTCTCATCTGTACCATATCGAAAATATCAAAAGAACCGTCAAAATTAATGTCAAGCCTTAATACGTCAAAATCTGTATCGCTTTCCGGTGAATAGTTACCCATAAGGCATCGCTGAAGTATTACAGCATCTGCAACGCTTAACTTTCCGTCGGTGTTTACGTCTCCGGAAATGACAGTCTCCGACCAGCTTTCCGGTGCGTCTTCAATCTGAACAGTTTCAGATACCGCACCTGCTCCAATCGGTAACGCTCCGGCAATAACCGATATACTTAACAGTGTACTTAATAATTTTTTCATATTTTTACCTCCATATCAGAATACTTTCCATTATTATACAGTATATCAC
>JAIDCY010000006.1 GCA_029055625.1 Ruminococcus sp.
ATATTATAATGTATCGGTATGGAATGATACCCTATTATCTGTTATTATATCACACTGATAAAGATTTGTCAATAGTTTTACGAAAAAATTTTTTCAGAATATCAGGTGTAGATATAAAATACGTCAGCAAAATGACCTGCTCGCTTCTTTCTTTCCGTATGTAGTGGGCAGGTCTGAATATCCAAAAATAAGGAGGTTCCGCCTATGGTGAACGTTACACCTAAAAAGCTGGGAAAGAATGTCAGAATGAGTTTCGGAAAAATTACCGAACCTCTTGAAATGCCTAACCTTATAGAAGTGCAGAAAAACTCTTACAGATGGTTCAGGGAAGAGGGTCTGCGTGAGGTTTTCCGTGATATGACCGCCATTACAGACTATAACGGAAATCTCGTTCTGAGTTTTAAGGACTACAGGTTTGATACAGAACCAAAATATACGCTCGCAGAATGTAAGTCAAGAGGTGCTACTTATCAGGTGGCTATGAGGGCTACTGCCACTCTTTCAAACAAAGAATCAAATACTATCAGCGAAAGTGAAATCTATATGGGCGATTTCCCTCTGATGACGGACAGCGGAACTTTTGTTATAAACGGTGCGGAACGTGTTATAGTCTCACAGCTTGTGCGTTCTCCGGGCGTTTACTATGCTTTCGAGAAAGACAAAACAGGCAAAGACCTTTTCAATACTACCGTTATCCCTAACCGTGGTGCATGGCTGGAGTATGAAATGGATTCAAACGATGTCGTATATGTACGTATCGACAAGAACAGGAAAATCCCGATAACAACTTTCATAAGGGCGTTAGGTGTAGGTTCTGACGAGGAAATATACGAGATGTTCGGGGAAGATGACCGCCTGAAACAGACAATTCTTCAGAAAGACGGTACGAAAAACAATTCAGACGCTCTTATTGATGTATATAAGAAACTCCGTCCGGGTGAACCTCCGACAGTTGAGAGTGCGTTGACTCACCTGAATAATCTGTTTTTCGATGCGAAAAGGTATGATTTGTGCAGATTCGGACGTTACAAGTATAATAAGAAATTAGGTATAGCCTCACGGCTTGCCGGACATACATTAGCTCAACCGGTTATCAATCCAATGACCGGCGAAATTATGGCTGATGCCGGAGAAACTGTCCTTTACGAAAAAGCCTGTGAAATCGAACAGGCAGGCGTTTACTGTGCGTTCGTGAACGTTGAAGTAAAAGAATACTTCAAGAATGAACGTGATGAAACGGAAATCCGTATGGTGGAAAAAGTGGCAAAAATAATCGGAAACGGTATGGTTGACATCAACGGCTATATAGATTTCGACGCTGAAAAATACGGAATTAATGAAAAGGTATCGTTTAAGGTATTGCGTGAGATACTCGAAACTTCCGCCGACAGTGACGAGATTGAAGAAAACGTTAAAAAACGTGCGGATGAACTCGTTCCGAAGCATATAATTCTTGATGATATTTTCGCAACTATCAGTTATTTCCTTAACCTCTGCGAAGGTGTGGGAACAGTCGACGATATAGATCACCTCGGCAACAGACGTATACGTTCGGTGGGAGAACTTCTGCAGAATCAGTTCAGAATCGGTTACGCACGTATGGAACGCAGTATACGTGAAAGAATGAACATTCAGACACAGGACGTAAGCGCACTTACTCCGCAGTCACTCATAAACATAAGACCCATTTCCTCCGCTATGAAAGAATTTTTCTGTTCCTCTCCTCTCTCGCAGTTCATGGATCAGAACAACCCCCTTTCAGAACTCACACACAAAAGAAGACTTTCCGCACTCGGTCCGGGTGGTCTTTCCAGAGACAGAGCAGGATTTGAAGTCCGTGACGTTCATTACAGCCATTACGGCAGAATGTGTCCTATTGAAACCCCTGAAGGTCCTAATATCGGTCTTATTTCCTATCTCGCCACTTTCGCAAGAATAAACGAATACGGCTTTATAGAAGCTCCTTACAGAAGGGTTGACAAATCGACGGGTATCGTCACAAACGAAGTTATCTACATGACAGCCGACGTTGAAGACAATTACATTGTCGCACAGGCTAACGAACCTCTCACGGAAGACGGAAAACTTAAAAGACCTCGTGTAAATGCACGTTATCGTGACCAGATTCTTGAGTGCGAACGTGAAAAGGTTGACTTCATGGACGTTTCGCCTAAAATGGTTGTATCCGTTGCAACGTCAATGATACCGTTTCTTGAAAATGATGACGCAAACCGTGCGTTAATGGGTTCAAATATGCAGAAGCAGGCAGTACCGCTTCTGAAGACCGAAAGACCTTTTGTTGGTACAGGTATGGAATACAAAGCCGCTGTTGATTCCGGCGTATGTATAGTAGCGGAAAATGACGGCGAAATATCATATGTTGATGCCGACAGAATCCATATGATTGACAGTACAGGTATAGAACACAAATATGAACTGACTAAATTCAAGCGTTCAAACCAGGGAACGTGTGTAAATCAGAAACCTATTGTCTCCGCAGGTGAGAAAGTAAAGAAAGGTCAGGTACTCGCCGACGGTCCGGCTACTGCTGACGGTGAAATCTCACTTGGTAAAAATGCCCTTATCGGATTCATGACATGGGAGGGTTACAATTACGAAGACGCCGTACTTCTTAATGAAAGGCTTGTCCGTGAAGATGTGTTTACATCTGTTCACATAGAGGAGTATGAGATAGAGTGCAGAGATACGAAGTTAGGACCGGAAGAGATTACAAGAGACATTCCGAACGTCGGAGATGATGCACTTGCAAACCTCGACGAAAACGGTATAATCCGTGTAGGTTCGGAAGTAAATTCCGGTGATATTCTCGTAGGTAAGGTAACGCCTAAGGGTGAGACGGAACTGACCGCAGAAGAACGTCTGCTCCGTGCGATATTCGGGGAAAAAGCCCGTGAAGTACGTGACAATTCGCTGAAAGTACCACACGGTGCATCAGGCGTTATAGTTGACGTAAAAGTGTTCACCCGTGAAAACTGCGACGAACTCAGTGCGGGCGTAAATATGCGTGTAATATGCTATATCGCACAGAAACGTAAAATAACGGTTGGCGATAAAATGGCTGGACGGCACGGAAACAAGGGTGTCGTATCACGCATACTGCCGGAAGAAGATATGCCGTTCCTCCCCGACGGTACACCGCTTGACATAGTACTGAATCCGCTTGGCGTTCCTTCACGTATGAATATAGGTCAGGTTCTTGAGGTGCATTTAGGTATGGCTTGTAAGGCTCTGGGCTGGCACATCATGACCCCTGTTTTCGACGGTGCACACGAAGACGATATAAGGGAATGTTTCAGAAAAGCCGCTGAATACAATGCGGAACATCAGGAAGACGACTTTGAGTTAAAGGCTATGGATAAGGTAATAAATCCGAAAGCTCTTGAATTTACGGAAGACTGTAAGTTCACGCTTTACGACGGCAGAACCGGTGAGAAGTTCGATAACAGGGTAACGGTAGGATATATGTATTATCTCAAACTTCACCACCTTGTTGATGATAAAATTCATGCACGTTCTGTAGGTCCTTATGCCCTCGTAACTCAACAGCCACTCGGCGGTAAGGCACAGTTTGGCGGTCAGCGTTTCGGAGAAATGGAAGTGTGGGCTCTGGAGGCTTACGGTGCGGCGTATACACTTCAGGAAATACTCACCGTAAAATCGGACGATACTTTAGGACGTGTCAACACATATGAGGCCATAGTGAAAGGTCAGAACGTCCCGACACCTGGCATTCCGGAATCCTTCAAGGTTCTTATAAAGGAAATGCAGTCGTTGTGTCTCGACGTGAAGGTGCTTGACATAAATCAGGAAGAAATTGACCTCAAACAGAACTTTGATGATGATGACCCGATACCTTCACGTGAAAATACTTCTTTCGCTGACGAAAAAACGGAAGATAATACGGAATATTCTGAAGATGACATAAGAGACGAAGGTTTCACTTTTGAAGATGATGAAAGTAATGAACCGGAAGAAGCGGAAGATTATAACGAAGATGAATTTTCTTTCGATGATGACGAACTCGTTATTGACGACGACAGCGAACTTTTTGACAGTTTTGACCTTGACGACCCTTCAAGTGAGGACTAATAATTCATACGTATCATGATACCGTATACAGAACCGTCACAAAAAATACCGGCGGTTCTGTACTGCGGATTACCTTTATTTTGCAGGAGGTAGCAGTTTGGAATTTAATACTTTTGAATCAATAAAAATCGGTCTTGCTTCACCTGAACATATAAGAAGCTGGTCTTATGGCATAGTTGAAAGACCCGAAACTATTAACTACAGAACGCAGAAACCCGAAAGAGACGGTTTGTTCTGTGAAAGAATTTTCGGACCTACTAAAGACTGGGAGTGTCACTGCGGAAAATTCAAGAAAATACGCTTTAAGGGTAAAATATGTGACCGTTGCGGAGTTGAAGTAACGAGGGCAAGAGTACGCCGTGAGAGAATGGGACATATCGAACTCGCCGCCCCTGTTTCGCATATCTGGTACTTCAAGGGTACACCGTCGAGAATCGGACAGGTACTGGAAGTATCACAGAAACGTCTTGAAGAGGTTCTTTATTTCACAAAATATATCGTCACTGACCCTGGAAACACGGAACTTATTAAAAAACAGATGCTTTCTGAAAAAGAGTATCTCGCATATCTCGAAAAGTACGGCGACGACTTCAAAGCGGAAATGGGTGCGGAAGCGATAAAGAAACTTCTGCACGAATACGACCCCGAAAGATACGACGCACACAAAACACGTATGGTGGATATGGGGAAAATTTATATAGGTACAAAAAAAGTACACTGTATGAATAAGCCTACAGAGTGCTCCTGTGAAGAGTGTATGAAATTTGCAAGCCTTATAGACGTTGAATGGAAAAATAATATAGAACTCGTCGCAGATGACCTCAAAACAGAATTAATCGGTCTGCCTTCCGGACAGAAAAAAGTAAAGCTCCTGAAGAGATTGCAGATTGTGGAGGCGTTCAGACTTTCCGGAAACAAGCCGGAATGGATGATACTTGATGCCGTGCCGGTTATCCCGCCTGACCTCAGACCTATGATTATGCTTGACGGCGGACGTTATGCAACTTCCGATCTCAACGACCTTTACAGACGTGTAATAAACAGAAATAACCGTCTTAAAAGAATGCTGGAACTCGATGCTCCGGATATTATCGTAAGAAACGAGAAGAGAATGTTACAGGAAGCAGTCGACGCCCTCATTGACAACGGCAGGCACGGAAGACCTGTTACAGGACCTAATAACCGTGCATTGAAATCGCTTTCCGATATGCTGAAAGGTAAGCAGGGACGTTTCAGACAGAATCTTCTCGGAAAACGTGTTGACTATTCCGGACGTTCCGTTATCGTCGTAGGACCGGAGCTGAAAATGTATCAGTGCGGACTTCCTAAGGAAATGGCACTTGAACTTTTCAAGCCGTTTGTACTGAAAAGACTTGTCGATAAAAAGGCAATCGCAAATATAAAGAGTGCAAGAAAACTTATTGACCGTGCGGATAATAAGGTATGGGACGCACTCGAAGACGTAATCAAAGACCACCCCGTTATGCTGAACCGTGCCCCCACACTTCACAGACTGGGTATACAGGCATTTGAACCGATTCTCGTTGAAGGACGTGCGATAAAACTTCACCCTCTCGTATGTTCCGCATTCAACGCCGATTTCGACGGTGACCAGATGGCGGTACATCTTCCGCTTTCCGCAGAGGCACAGGCAGAAGCACGTTTCCTTATGCTCGCCGCAAATAACCTCCTCAAACCCTCCGACGGTAAACCGGTTGCAGTACCTTCGCAGGATATGGTGTTAGGTTCGTACTATCTTACAATGGCAAAACCGGGTGAACCGGGAGAGGGAAAAGTTTTCCGTGATGTCAACGAAGCACTCATGGCATATCAGGAACATGATGTCTCACTTCACGCTAATATCAAGGTAAAAATCACTAAGGACATCGGCGACAAGAAAGTATCGAAGATAATAGATGCCACAGTCGGAAGACTAATTTTCAACGAAAATATACCGCAGAATCTCGGATACGTCGACAGAACCAATTCAGACAAGCAGTTTGACCTTGAAATTGCGTTCCTCGTCGGAAAGAAACAGCTCTCAAATATCATAGAACGCTGTATCAAAATTCACGGTACTACTACTACGTCCGAGGTTCTCGACAGAATAAAGGCACTCGGTTACAAATACTCCACAAGGGCAGCCCTGACGGTTGCGGTATGTGATGCCTCTATCCCACCGGAAAAGAAGCAGATTCTCGCAAATGCCGACGCAGAAGTTGAACAGATTACAAATGAGTATGAATTTGGTTATATTTCCGCACAGGAAAAAACCAAGAAAATAATTTCCCTCTGGACGAACACTACCGACGAAGTAACAAAGAAACTTAAAGAAAACTTTGACCCATACAATCCGATATGGATGATGGCGGATTCCGGAGCGAGAGGTTCTATTTCACAGATTCGACAGCTTGCGGGTATGCGTGGACTTATCGCCAATACGTCGGGTACGGTCATAGAAATTCCGATACGTGCGAATTATCGAGAAGGTCTTAACATTCTTGAATACTTTATCGCCTCACGAGGTGCGAGAAAAGGACTTGCCGACACCGCTTTACGTACCGCAGACTCCGGTTACCTTACACGCCGACTTGTTGACGTTTCACAGGACGTTATCATACGTGAGGAGGATTGCGGAACTACAGAGGGTATCGAAGTGTACGAGATAAAGAACGGCAACGAAGTAGTAGAACCGTTCATAGAAAGACTTGTAGGACGTTATTTGTCAGAAGACCTCAAGGACGAATCCGGCGAACTTATAATATCACGCAACAAACTCATTACAGATGCAGATGCGAAGAAGATAATCGATACCGGTATAGAAAAAATAAAAATACGTTCCGTACTGCAATGTAAAGCCCGTACCGGAGTATGTGCGAAGTGTTACGGTGCGAACCTCGCAAATAATAACGTTGTAGCGGTAGGCGAGGCAGTCGGAGTAATTGCCGCCCAGTCAATCGGCGAACCAGGTACACAGCTGACTATGCGTACGTTCCACACTGGTGGTGTTGCGTCGGCAGATGCGGAAGATATAACACAGGGTCTCCCACGTGTTGAAGAACTATTTGAAAGCAGAAGACCGAAGGGTGCGGCGATACTGTCGAGGATTTCCGGAACTATCCACATTGAAGAGGTAAAGACAACGCAGAACATTATCGTAACCAACGACGAAACCGGCGAATCCGAAAATTATATGATACCATATAATCTCAAAATCAGAGTTTCCGAGGGTGACAAAATCGAAAAAGGTAAGCGACTGACGGAAGGTAACATTTATCCGACTGATATTCTTAATATACTCGGAACGCTTGCGGTACAGAACTATATCATAAATGAAGTTCAGAAAGTTTACAGACTTCAGGGTGTTGACATAAACGACAAACACATTGAAGTAATAGTACGGCAGATGCTCCGTAAAATCAAGGTTGAGGAGACGGGAAGTAGTTACCTGCTCCCTGGTACGCTTGTAGACAAAAAAGAAATCGACATTATCAACAGTGAAATACAGGCTCGAATCGATGCCGGTGAATTTGGTTTAAGCCTCGTGCAGACAAGTCCGGTACTTCAGGGTATCACGAAAGCGTCGTCAAATTCCGACAGCTTTATGTCAGCGGCGTCGTTCCAGGAGACTACAAAGGCTCTCACCGATGCGGCAATCAGGGGCAAGAGCGACAAACTTCTCGGACTTAAAGAGAATGTTATTATCGGTAAACTTATTCCTGCCGGTACTGGTATGGATTGTTACGGACACGTTAAGGTTGTTAAAAACGAATCATACGTTGAACATAATACCCCACCTATTGCACCTATAGTATAAAAAAATCACCCCTCTGTTTAAAAACGGAGGGGATTTTTTGCGTTTCGGGTGTGAATTTATTTACATATAAGTGCAAATTTCGTATCTTTTGGATGATATAAAGAATATACCGCATAATTTCCAACTATATGACATTTTCCTGTTTTCTGAAATGTTTTCTTGTCATAATCGCTGTAGTAACTATACGCAATATAAAAATCCTTGTCTTTTTTGTCTTCGGGAATCGGACACCATACCAGAACTTCAAAAGCTTTTTCATTAATACCGTATGCCTTTGAAACTATTTCATATTCATTGCCTGCCCAGTCGATTTCAGATTTAGGAATTTCATAAAAACCTTTTTTTAATTCACCGTCGACTTTTTCGTATGGTACATAGTACAATAATTCACCGTAATTTTTCAGGTCATATTTCTTGTATTCGTTTTTACGTTTACTGAATTTAGTAATAAACGGTAAATAATCGTCGATGTTATAATGTTCGTCTTTCATGAAATCGTCAAGTATTTCCTGTGACGAAAAGGAATAAAATGTACAATCGGTATTACGTCTTACAAAATCGGAAACAGGTAAATTCTCAACATCTGTATTAACGCAGTAGATATCAAGTATATCTCTACCGTCAAGCATTTCCGCAAGACTTGATTCGCTACCGGCTTTATAACGTGATTCACGCATTTCGTCAGTAGAGAAATAATATTCAAAATCTGTCGGCATATCGGCTTTTATCATGTCAATGAGTGCTTTTTCAATTTCTTCCGCCTGATAGTCGTCTGAACCGTCTGCATTTTCTTCGACACCACTTATTTCAACGTGATATTCCCTGTCACCTTCACGGACTGTCACCCAGACGTCATCGCCCTCCCAGCTACTGAATATATCATCTTCCTCTATAACCGATATTTCAACGACTTCTACTTCTATTCCGTATTTCTTTTCAAACCATTGACAAGCGTTTTTCTTACCGAGTTCGATTTTTGCGTTATGTATGCGAGTTTCCATGTAATTATCATAAATACATAATCCGACGATGCCAGCGGTCAGCAACGTAATAAAACCTACTGCAATTTTATTCATAACGTATCACCAATAAAGACCTTTCTTTATACCGATAACTTCATAACCCATTTTTCTGAGCAGGTCAGAACCATTTATGAATATATTTTTCCGTGAAATAAACATATCATGCTCCTGTATGTACGGTAAAAGCAGTCCGGACATTGCAGGCTCTACTATTTTTACGGTTTTTTCCGTATCGTCTTTCCTGACCGTCACGCCCATATTGAACTGACCGTCAATAGATTTTTCGGTAAAGTCAACCCTTATTACAGATGTTTTATCGCCTACCGGTGAAAGATACAATTCAGTCGAATCATAGTATACTTTCCACCACCAGACGTATTTTTTACCGTTTACCGTTATTGTACGTGTTTTGCGTTTCAAAATATCACCTGATTTTCAGTAAAAATTTCTGTAACCCATTTCATATAGAATACTGTCACCGTCTTTAATGTCAATCTCGCCGGTGTCGGATTTACTGCACAGATTATCAAAAACGTACTCAAGAATTTGTCGGGCGAAATACGGACGGCACAGATTGAGTATAATTTTTTCCTCACCGTAAAAACAAGGTGTTCCCTCGTCGGAATAAGCATCTATTTTCATATTCGGACTGTATCGGGTAAAATAAACTCTTACTTTTAATTTTTTATTATCTTGCGGTACAAAAAGATAGTAGGAATACGGATAATTTACAAAATCCATGTCGTCGTAATTATATGACCACAGATATTTTTCACCGTCAACGTCCATAACTCTTAATCTGACCCTGTTTTTCATACTTCTTCTACAGCCACCATTCCGGCGTAATATCGCCTAATTTTATAGTTTTTCGTGATTCATAGTCAAGCATGATTTCTATATTTTTGTAACTATCCGGCATAAGCTGTACCATTAATTCCCGACACGCTCCGCAAGGTGTACCGGTTTTACCATCGGGCATAATTGCAAGTACTTTGTCTATTTTGTGTTCGCCGTGAGTAATCATGTTGAATATCGCATTACGTTCCGCACATATTCCGAGTGTGGAACACGTATCTATGCATACGCCGGTATAAATTCTGCCCGATGCGGAAAGTATCGACGCCGACACTTCCCCACCCGACACATAATCGGATATTTTACGTTCATTCTGTACGGATTTTGCCGATAAATAAAGTTTTTCCCATATATCCATTACTGTTCCTGCTCCCCGAAAATGCGGATAGCTTTCAGCATTATCGCACATTCAAGACGTTTCTTTTCAAGCTGACACGATAATTTATGTGCCGTCCTTATGTCGCCCATGTACTGATAGTTATTGGCATTACAACCTCCGCTACAATAGAATTTTGCCCAGCATTTCGTACATTCCGGCTTCGTGTAGACGTGTGCCTTAGCAAAATCGGCTTTCATCTCCTGATTGAATGTACCCTCGTCGATATTACCCATTTTGTACTCGTCTATTCCGACAAATTGGTGACACGGGAAAATATCGCCGTCCGGAGTTATTGCGACGTAATCGTTACCGCATCCACAGCCACGCAGTCTTTTTATCGCACAAGGTCCTTGGTCAAGGTCTATCATGAAGTGGAAAAAGTTAAATTTCTTACCGGATTTTTCATTTTCGATAATTCTTTTTGCGAGTTTTTCGTATTCGCTGAAAACTTCCGGCAAATCCTTTTCGGTAAGTGCGTACTCATCGGAATCGCCTACAACAGGTTCAATGGAAATCTGATCAAAACCGGCATCATATAGGGCGAAAACGTCATCAGAGAAATCGAGATTGTGATTTGTAAACGTACCTCTCACATAGTACTCCTTATCGCCACGATTTTCAACAAGTTTCCTGAACATCGGAAGAATTTTGTCGTAACTGCCTGAACCGTCCACTCTCGGACGCATAAAGTCATTGACCTCTTTTCTGCCGTCAATCGACAGCACAACGTTAGACATTTCTTTATTGATAAAATCAATTTTATCGTCGTCAAGGAGTATGCCGTTTGTAGTTATCGTAAAGCGGAACTTCTTATTAAATTCAGCCTCCCGACTGCGTGCGTATTTTACAATCTGCTTTACGACGTCGAAATTCATAAGAGGTTCACCGCCGAAGAAATCTAATTCGAGATTCTGACGGTCTCCGGATTTTTCAAGTAAAAAGTCGATAGCGTGTTTGCCGGTCTCGAAAGACATTAATTTCCTGCCCTTTCCGAAGTCTCCGGTAGATGCGAAACAGTACTTGCAACGTAAATTACAGTCATGTGCGATATTAAGACACATTGCCTTTACCGGTGACGCTACTGAATACTGTGCGTATTTTTCGTAATCGTCCTCGGAAAAAAGAATCTTATCGTTGTATAACTCGACGATTTCAGCGTAACAGGTTTTGATTTCCTCCGGCGGATATACTTTTGAAAGTTTGTCGATAATATCCTGCCGACATTCCGGTTCAAACGGTGGTTTTATGTTGTCGAGTAAATCGTATGTGAGTTCGTCGACGATATGCACACCACCACTGTTGACGTCGAGAACTATATTGAATCCGTTCAATTTATATTTATGTATCATTTTAAAAATTTCCTTTCAGATTTTATTTTGTTTGTTTATCTCGTCTAACTTTTCGTTGAGTTCTTTTTTTAACTTTATGTTCCGCCGGATTATCAAAACAAGTGCGATAACAGGTATTATCACATTGAAAATTGCCGTAAAAACAGACGAAAATTTATCATAATCATTACCTAATATTCCCTCTATGAAACTTTTCGGAAGAAATGAAAAATAACTCCAACCGATATAAAGACCAATTGTTTTTCCTGCTGAAAAATGTTTTTTTTCATAGTCTTTGATAGCAATTTCCCGAAGCTGAACTGTTTCCATGTCCTGACTGCCATAATCAAAATCGGGTGCGGTTTCGTCGTATGCAAGCCGTCTGTTAAGATTTTCACGGGCTTTTTTGTTGCGTTTGTTTATCCGTGGCAGGAATATAACAGCAGGCAGTATCGAAAAAACAGCAACTCCTATGATTACAAACATTATGTCAAAATCAAAAGTAGCATAAAGCATGGTAAGTATACACGAAACTATGCCAACAATCATAATTTCAAGAAAAGCAAGTGCTGAAAGAGGTGTATACTCCTTTTTGAACATCTTTTTAGCGTTCTGCTTTTCGTAAATCATTTGTTGATGATGTACGTTTTCAAGCATACGGAGTTTAGAACGTTCATTCCTTAACTGTCCCTCAAACTGTTCCATAAGTACATTTAACTGCGATTTTGCCCCCTCGCTTGCCGACATGATTTCCCGTACGTTTTTCACGATATTTTCAAGCGAATCTGCTTCCGTGAGGTCTTGTGCCTGAAACCCTCTGAACTCAACCGGCAACTTACCTACTGATATTTTCGCATAACACGGTATCAGTATTTTTGACCGGTCTTTCTTCATAAGCTCTGTAAACCTGCTCCACTCATTGCGTACCCATACGGAATCGAAATGTTCCGGAGACGTTCCGACGCATAACATAATCTGGGCGGAATTTATCGCAGAATATATGTAGGGTTCAAATTCCGTGCCTAACTTGTCCTTAAGCGTGACCGGTGCGAAAAATACTTTTATGTTCTGTTGAGTTAGTACGGAATAAATTTTTTCCGCAAGTAACGCATCTGTAGTACGCTGACCGGATTCGGCGGTTTCCTTGTAACATATGAAAACGTCAAAAGGTTTTTCTTTCATGGCGATTTCAAGGATATTCCGCTGTATACCGTCGATTACTTCCGCAAGTTGTGAGTAAATGTTTCTTAAATTCACGTCGGAATATTCAAGGACTTTCCGGAACTCCGGTATATCCTGAATCTTTTCAAATGACGTACGGTGACAGGTAGGTATTCTGTTCTGCGTTTCAGGGTCAACGACGTACTCTATGCCATACTTGCACAGGCACAATCCCCAGTAAGCCTCCGCCTCTTCCGGAAAATCGGCGATAATATCCCTGTAAACGTCGCCTGCCCTGTCGAAGTCGCACGCAAAACGTAACGCATTTGCCCTGTTGAAAAGCTGTAATTTTTTCTCACTGCTCAGGTCGGGGATAGTCTGCACGGAATCGCAGTACTCGCACTTACATATACGCATACCGGCTGTCACGTCGAGATTTGCCCCGCACATTTTGCACTTAAAAACCATAATATCACCTCATAACTAAAAACAGAGGCAGTATTTTTTTACAAACACTGCCTCCGGTGAAATGCAAGTCTTATCTTTCGCACTTCTGGTTAGCGACTGTACAGGAAGTCTTGCAAGCGGACTGGCATGATGCCTGACACTTACCACAGCCACCTTTTTTAGCAGAATCTTTAAGATTTGCCTTGTTGATTGTCTGAATGTGCTTCATAATCATAAACCTCCGTAAAATTTTTACACGACTTATTACCGTGCGTGTTGACCTTAATTATATCATATTTAAACGCAGTTTTCAATATATTTTTTAAAATTTGTTAATTTTCGACAATACAAGCTATCAAAATATGTGAAAAATTATAACTGTTCTTCAAGTTCAATAAGTTTATCAAAATTTTCTTCTATACGCTGTTTGAGTTCTTCAATTTCCGTACACTTTTTGTTCATAAGTTCGTAATTGCTGTAAACTTCTTCATGCGATATTTCTTCCGTAAGTGAATCAATTTCCGCCTGAAATTCGTCTATTTCCTTTTCAAGACGTTTCATTTCATTTCTTCTTGCGACATCTGCACTGCGTTGTTGCTTGCTCCGATAGGTCTTGACCGCTTTTTCTTTAGCGATTTCCGCATTTTTTGCGAATTTTTCAGCGTCGGAAATTCTTTTCTGTTCTGCCTGTTCGGTACGGAGAACGTCAAGATATTTTTCAAATCCGTAATCATGCAGACGATATTTTCCGTCCGTGAGTTCAATGAGACGGTCAGCAATTTTGCTTAATAAATACCTGTCATGCGAGACGAATATTACCGTTCCGGTGTACTCCTGTAACGCCTCTTCAATCGCTTCTTTTGACGACAAATCAAGATGGTTTGTGGGTTCGTCGAGTATCAAGACGTTACCGTGTTCCTGCATCATGATGGCGAAACACAATTTAGCACGTTCTCCACCACTGATAACGCCGGTCTGTTTGAAAACATTTTCACCGGTAATCCTGACCTGTGCCAACAGATTACGTACTTCCAGATCAGACATTGAAGGATATCGGCTGTGTATCTCCTCCATGACGGTTAATTCACGGTTTAAATTTGTACTTTCCTGCTCGAAGTATGATATTTTTATATTACTGTTCCAGCGTACTATTCCTTTATGCGAAAGTTTTTCCTGAATAATTTTGAGAAGTGTAGATTTTCCTATGCCGTTATCGCCGATGATACCAATTTTCTCACCCCGACGAACTTCAAAATTTATCTCATTTACAAGTGTTTTCCGTGAATTTCCCTCGCCTACTGAGATGTCCACGCCCTTTACTTTCAGTACATCTATAGGCGGTTCGACGGCATAAGTAAAATGAATCTTGGCGGTTTTCGTCTCGTGAAACGGTTTTTCAATGCGTTCAATTTTTTCTAACTGTCGGCGACGACTTTGTGCCATTTTGGTAGTGGATGCCCTTACAAGATTTTTTGCTACATAGTCTTCGAGTTTGGAAATCTGTTTCTGTTGCATCTCGTACTCCTTTTCACGTCTGATGTCATTTTCCTCACGTTGTCGGACAAATGCGGAATAATTCCCCTTATAACGTGTAAGCGTACCCCTTTGAATCTCGCATATCGACGTACAGAGTTTATCAAGAAAATACCTGTCATGCGAGACTATCAGTACCGCACCCCGATAAGTACGGAGATAGTCTTCAAGCCACATTATAGTCTTGAAATCGAGGTGATTGGTTGGTTCGTCGAGTATCAGCAGATTAGGTTCTTCAAGAAGAAGTTTCGCTATACACAGACGGGTCTTTTCGCCACCACTGAATCCGGAGATAATCCGGTTAAGTTCATTTTCGGAAAATCCCATACCGTTCAGGATAGTTCTTATTTTAACGTCGGTATTATAACCGTCATTTGCCTCCACCCACGACGATAATTTCTGATACTCATCAGCAGACGAGTTATCACCGGTTTCTATTTCAACTTCTATCTCCCGGAGGCGTTCAATAGCTTTGTGCATATCGTCGAATACCGATTGCATTTCAGACATTACCGTTTTTTCTGAATCGAGACCGCCCATTTGTTCGAGGTATCCTATAGTAGTCTTTCCGGCAAATGAAATAATACCGTCTTTTTCGGTGAAGCGGTCAGGTTCGACAGAGCCGGTTATTATCTTCAGAAGTGTTGACTTTCCGCAACCGTTATTTCCGACCAGTCCTATTTTATCGTTTTCGTCAATCGTCAAAGATATGTTATTAAGTAACTGATTTCCGTTATAGAATTTATTTATATTATTTAATGAAACAAGCATTTTTTAATACTCCCCTTTACTAAAACAGGACGGAATAAATCCGTCCCGTTATTGATTATTCTTTTAATTTATTCGATTATATCCCGCATTCGTCGTAATCTTTCCACTTTTCAAAGTCAAGTTTAGCACTCCAGCCCTTATAGAGAATGTACAGTATCGACGCTATAGCGACAAATAATGCACTCAGTACCGCCAGGCTTGTGGCGAATACCTTGCGAGGATAATTATTTTTTTTACTCATAATAAAATATTTCCTTTTTTTCAGATTATTATTCCTCAACGGATTTATTAATATTCATTTCAGACATAAGTCTTGCGAGTTCTGAACTGACCTTTGAAGATAATTCTTTTTTCAGAACGTTTTCCGCTTCCGTATCTGAATTATTGTTTTCCTGTACGCTGTCGAGATTTCCGGATATTTCAGAAAGTCGCTTCTGAGTATCAGCCATTTTCTTACGAACTATAAGTATTTCCTGTCTGCTTTTCGCCTCATCGATTTTCAGACGTAACGTTTCAATTTGAGTTTGTATGGTTTCCTCATGGATTTTCAAGGAATTGATAAATTCTTTATACGTTATCGCTTCTTCGTCGGACTGCACTTTTTTCATAACCGCCTGTTCGGCAAGTAACTTGTCCCCATGTACGAGAGCATTTTTCGCTTTTTCCTCCCACTGTTGCGAGAGTTTCAAAGAATCCCGATACTTTTTTTCATTGATAGTACGTTCAGACTTTATTTTTCCGTAATTCTGTACAGCCTTGTTAAGTTCCGACTGCATATCGGCTATAATCTGCCTGACCATTTTTTCAGGGTCTTCCGCCCTGTCGATTAGGTCGTTGAGATTGGATTTCAGTAAATCGCTTAGTCTGCTGAAAATATCCATAAAAAATCCTCCGTTCCGAGAAAAACATTACAACACGGCAAGATGTTGTTATAGTAATTATATAATATATATTCGGATATGTCAAGGCATTTCCCGAAAATTTACAATTTTTTCATTTCAACATAATTCCGGTTGCGACGTAATAAAATTAATAAGGTGATGTTATGGGAAAAAAACTGATTTTTTATATTAAAATTATTGTACTTATATTAATATCTGTATTTTGTCTTATTGAAACAGATATAATAAAAAATTCAATATATGATGCATTAGTAAGATGTACGGGTATAATAATACCGTCACTGTACGCAATGATGGTTATCGCACCCCTGCTGATAAAGAGTGGCATTATCGACAGTCTTTCACGATTTACCGGTAAAACAGGAAAAATACTGTTTGGTATGGAAAATGTAGTCTTTCCGGTATTCGTATTCAGCATGATTGCCGGTTATCCCACAGGGGTTAAGATGTTAAGTTCCGCATACGAAAGGGGAATTATTGACAAAAAACGTGCGGAAATTTTCAGTGGTGTGTGTTTCGGAGCAGGTACGGCGTTTGTATCGGGTTGCGTGACCTCACAGCTTTACGGTAACAGAACTGCCGGAAATCTGATACTTATTTCAACAATCGGTGCGAATATTATTTTTACTTTTATGATGTCGTTTTTTATGCGGAAAAACTGTACTCTTGACAACAGAAAAAACAGTATAGAAATAACGTCGGAGATGTTGACGGAATGCGTCGCAAACGGTGGAAATTCGATAATAAACATATGTTTCATGGTGATGATTTTTGCGGTAGTAACGGCAATGGCGGATTATACCGGCATAATATCGCAGACCGGAAATATTATCTCAAAAATTACAGGGTTGTCCGTCGGAGATTCTGAACAGGTCATACGGGCGGTAACAGACGTAACAGCGGTTACAGGATTTTCACACGGCAATTATGAGTTACTGCCTTATCTGTCGGCACTGATTTCATTTGGTGGGATATGCGTTATGTTTCAGATTTCCGCAGTATCCGGTAAACTGTCACTCAGACCGCTTATAATCATAAGGCTGATAGTTTCGGTTATAAGTTTTGTGATATGCCGTATTCTGTTACCGGTTATGCTGTCCGCCGAAACCGTACTGACTTCAGCGGTGAACGTCCGTACACATCAGGCAAGGTCACCGATACCGTCGGTATTGCTCATCATCATGACAATTTTTCTGTTGGCGGAATACGAAAATCTGAGACCAGTACGAAAGGAGTGATTTATATATGTTCAGGAAAATCACGGACAAAACGCTTGAAACTTTTTACCTCACACCGCTGATACATATGGACGGCAACAAGGAAATTCTGATAGAAAACTGTAAAAGAATAGAGGAATACAGCGAAATTTTCATGAGTGTGATATCCGGCAGACTGTGTATAAATATATGGGGCGACGGTCTGCGGGCGTGCGATTTCAATAAAAACGGTCTTATGATTAGTGGGAAAATTTCACATATAGAATTTACGGAAAGGAACGGCGGAAATAATGA
>JAIDCY010000060.1 GCA_029055625.1 Ruminococcus sp.
CCTGACCTAAAACAAAATTTTTTCTTGGATTTAATCCTGTTGCAAATTTTGATGTAGTTTCGCCTAACGTTGTTATTCTCCAGTTATCAGGCATAACGCCCCCGAATAGTTCAAAATCCACAAACCAGCTTTTAAAAATAGCCTGTGCCTGCTCCTCAAGATTTTTATTAATTTTGTTATTTAGTTCTATTTTGTCGTCAAGTGCGGACAGTATGGAAGCAATTTGTTTTTGTTCGGAAATATCTACAGGAATATTTATTTTTATTTCTTTCATTACTTTTCCGGATACTTCCTTGAATGTAGTACCGTTACCCATATGTTCTATTTTTTCCTTATTGAATTTTAAAAGGTAATAAAGAAACATAAAGTCTATATTTTCATTAGGTACTATGCTTTTAAAGCCCTGATTAGTACAAAGTTTTTTCCCTGCGATTGCGATATACCCTATCGGAGCACGTGAAGAAAATAATATACTGTTTTCCGGCAGAAGATGTGTTGAACAGCTGTTCAATCCGGTTTCAGTAATATTACGTTCTCCGTAGTAAATATATCTTCCTGAAAAATCTGATAAATCTTTAGGGGTAATCCATGAAATATTACCGTTTTTATAGTTTTCTGATTTTTTTGTTGACGGTGTAGCTCCCCCGACAACTTCGCCAATATCAGCTATGGTGCATTCTTTCCATTCTGACATAAAATCACCTCTGTATTTTTTATATATTTATTCTGCCGTTCATGAGTTCAGGGAGCAGGACATCACGCAGGTCGGAAAGTCGTTTATTTTCTTGTTTGTTTTCGCCGATTTTATTAAATAAAGGTGTTACAATAGTATGAAATTTTTTTAATATTTCTTCAGATGGAATTTGAACAGGTGTATTTTTAAATTCAGTTTTATTAAATTTTGGTTGAGCAGAACCACTTTTTATTGCTTGAATATAGTTTTGCCCCTGTCCCCACTTAAACCATATATATAAATAATATTTAAAAATATAATTATTCGGTCTTAGCATAATAATATTATTGCCTAATGTCATTGGTAAATCAAGTTTTGGACAGAGAAATACACTTCCTACATCACCTACATTTGAAATAATGATTTCTCCGCCATAAAGTACGGATTTTGTAAGGAAATCATAAGAATGTTTATCAACAAAAATATTAAAATTACCTGCTTTTAAATCCGTATTCCTTATAAAATACGCATAATTTTTTTCTTTATATAATTTAACATTAGCTTTCAGCGATGCAAAGCTACCATTTGCAACATAATCTGTAACTGTCATATTAATATCACTTACTTTACCTATTCGCCAGTCATCAGGCATAACGCCCCCGAACGGTTCAAAGTCCACAAACCAACTTTTAAAAATAGCCTGTGCCTGCTCCTCTAAATTCTGATTGATTTTGTTATTCAATTCTATTTTGCCGTCAAGTGCGGACAGTACGGAAGCAATTTGTCTTTGTACAGATAATTCAGGAAGTTTAATCTGCAAATCTTCTATATCAGATGATTTTATAGAAGGATAAGCGGATGTACTTTGTTCAGCGATTGTATGAAGATAATTAATTATATAGTTTTGTGTCAGAAAATAATACAGATATTTCGGAAAACAAATCTTTTCATTTGCCGTAATGGTAGTAAATCCGGTAGAAACAAGAAAATTTTCCGGAATTTCTTTAATAAATCCATAATGTAACTGATTAGGTCTTACAGTAGAAAAAATAATATCATTTTCAGAAACTTTTCTTCTCGCACGGCTTGGAAGTTTTTCAGAAGATAAATCTATATACTGAATATTATCAATTTTATTTTCGGTTATATTGCCTGTATCAAGATAATTAACATATTCCCATTTTTCCTTAACAGAATATGAATTTGTATTTGTTTTGCAAATATCACCTAATCTTACAGTTTCAGATTTCATATAATCACCTCTTATACGAATTATAACATTTTAAAGAAAAACTGTCAATAAAAATGACCGCCGGAGCGGTCAGATTTTTTTTTAATATACTGCCTGCTCCGGAGTTTCGGAAGTTTCCGGATTTTCGTGAGTTTCAGGCGATTCAGATTCTGTAAATTCTTCGATTTCAGGTTCAATGATTACTTCCGTTGCTGGTTCTTCGGTTATGGGTTCAATGATTATTTCTTTGGGTTCTGTGACGAGTTTCTGATATTCCGAAACGTCATTGAAATATACCGTATCGCATTCCGTAATAGTTTCTATATCCGCAGATATGAACTTATCGCCGGAGAGTGCATAGACGTAATCGCCGATATATACCGCTCTGCTGAAGCCCTCAATCCATGCGTTATTTTCGGTACTGCTTATCTCACCACGGAATACAAATTCACCGTTATCGAACGAGAAGAACATATATTTTCCGGTATTATTAAATTTCGTTTCCGCATCCACATCATAGTAAACGTATTTTTCTACCGTAACCGGTACGCCTATAAGATTCTTTTCCGGTGCAATCAGTAACGCCTTACGTTCCCATACCGCCTCGGAATATAACCATTCTTCTTCTGTACGGTCAAGCGTATACGTTGCGACGGCATCAAGATTATAAGGGTCGGAATTATCAAACATTGTCAATTTTATACCGGTTTCCTTACCGTTTTCATCTGCATTCACACCAAATCCAAGTAACAGACCGTCATTCCATTCCTGCATATACGTACTATATCCCAGTATCTTAAATTCGTCAAGTATAGTCGGATTGGTAGGGTCGGATAGGTCTATCGCAAATAACGGGTCTGTCTGTTCGTAGGTTACGACGTATGCCATATCGCCACTGAATTTTACGGATTTTATTTCCTCGTCTATGCCGAAATCCTCTACACTTCCGACAACATTCAAATCCATATCGAGAACATACAGTCTGTTATCACGTTTTACTCTTTCCTGCGAATAGTAACCGCTTTCCTCACCTGTAATAGTATCTTTTATCCTGTCAAAAATACCGTCTTCGTCGTTGTAACTGTGATACACTTCTTTATACTCGTCATTCGTGACCGCTATTCTGAAATATCCGCCGTACTCGCTCATTGAAAACTGGTCATTTACACGTCCGCTTACCGTACCTGATGCAACCGGATTAATAGTACCGCCGTTTATAGAAATTCTCGTAATATCGGTATCTTCCCATCCGAAAGTAGTATACATATTATCGCCGGAACAGTATATTTCACCAGTATATCCTGCGAGTGCCTTGGTATCTACTACGGAAAATGTACCGGATTGTGTTAGGTCAAGACTGCCTATTACCGTATAACTTAAATTATACATATCTTCAAAATTATCTTCCGGAAGTAATATATCTTCTGCCGGTATACACTCAACATTATAACCTACTCCACAAGTAGGGATATATTTTTCTGTATCTTCCGGATTATCTATCCTGTAGAAATCCCACGACGAATAGCCGGTTATGAGATACATATACCCCTCCGGACTTATCCGGACATCATTATAACTGCCCTCCTGATAGTACGTGTCAATAAGCTGTGGTGTTTCGTCGGTGGTATAGAAACTTACAAAACATGATGTTTTCCAGTCGTAATCCTCGCTGACCGTATTATATCCGCTTACCGTACCGAGTACCACCAGCATATCATTATATAAATACAAGTCGCTGACGTATACATCTGTTTCGTACTCGTCGCCTAAAAAGCCGGAAACTGTATCATCAAGTACCAGTCTTCCAGAACCTGTAAACTTTCCGTTATCGACAGTCGCATAATTTACACTTCCTACACTGCCCTTGTTTTTGTAGTCGTTGTAGATGTAGTATATATTTTTTCCGTCGGTCTTGACTATATCAGCTTCAAGTACGTTTTCTTCCTGATTGTACGTTTCCGAAAAATCCGTACCTGCTCCGACTTCCGATTCCGTCGGTACAGCTTCAACTTCTGCACCATTTACCGCATCAACATCATACATTGCATCGTCAAATGCTTCTTCTTCAACTGCTACTTCCGCAATATCTGCCGATACTGCACCGTCTTCCATAGCTCCGGCGGTCATTACACCGAAAGTCTTCATACCGCCTCTGTCTGTAGCGATTCCCCGACTATCTGCAACTTCCTTGAAAAGCGTGTAAATCTGTTCGTAATTTTCCGCACCTGTCATATAACTTCCGGTATCCGCTAACTGTTGAATATCATCATTTTCTGTATCTGTAACGGTTTTCGGTGCTATGGCATTATGGCTTGTTTCAGGCTTTTGTATACGACAGTTTACTTGTTTAGTATTTATTTTATCATACGCAAAAGTTCCACCGGCGATTACCGCAAGTGATGCCACTAATGCTCCCACACGTCCGGCAACACTTATATTACTACGCTTTTTTGCCGGTACATTTTCGTCAAGCATTTTCTTTATATTTTCCGGACTGAGTTCTTCCGGAATATCTTCATTTTCAAGAATTTTTTTAATTTTTTCGTCGTTATTCATAAGAAAATCTCCTTTCCGATTATATCGTGAGTTCAAGACGTAATTTTTTCTTTATCCGTGAAAGCCGTGACCGTACAGTACCCGATTTTATTTCACATATTTCTGAAATCTCGTCGCTTGTATACCCACCGAGTACCGACAGCGACAACATCATTTTTGACTGGCTGTCAAGTTTATCGAGAGCGTCTTTAAGTTCGATTGAATCGTAATCAAAATCGCTTATATCCGGTAAATTTTCGTCAATTTCCTCGGTCATATTGAAATATTCCTTTTGTTTACGCTTTATCTTTACAGACAGTATTTTCATTATCCAGTTACGGAATTTTTCAGGGTCTCGGAGTTTATCTATAGAACAAAATGCATCAAGTACGGTTTCGCTTACAACATCGCTTGCATCGTGGGAATTTTTCAGACTGTACAGGGCTATATGGTACAGGTCTTTATATACGGTCTCGTAAAGTCTCGAAAATGCGGAGGTATCGCCTTTTTTCGCAAGTTTTACGTCTGCTGAAAAATTTTTCATATGTATCACCTCTTTTTGAAACGTTTCATTTATTAAGTGTACGGAAATTACGGAAATGTTCCGTAATATTTGTAAATTCAGCAGTATGTACAAAAATTCATATAAAAAACTGTATAAATTAACAGGCGATACGCAAAAAAAATCAGACTGCATGAATAATACATACAGTCCGGAATTTTGTTAAATTATGCGTTGGCACGTCCGAGGAACGCCGCACCGATTATACCGGCATCGTTACCGAGTTTAGCTATTACTATTTCCGTATTCTTTTCCGAATCACGTGTGAAAACTTCCTGTTTAACTAGTGCCTTGACCGGTAGTAAAAGTGGGTCTCCCTCATTGCATACGCCACCACCGATACAGAGTATATCCGGCTGGAAAATGTTTATAGTATTTGTTATTCCGGCAGCGAGATACTTTATATACTTATCAACTACCACTTTTGCCGGATTATCGCCTGCTCGCATAGCGTCGAAAGAAGTACGGGCGTTTACCTTGCCACGTTCTTCAGCCATTTTGTTCATTATGCTATCGGGACATTCCGCCATAGCCTCTTTTGTCATTCTGATAAGACCTGTCGCCGACGAATACGCTTCAAAGCAACCCTTTCTGCCACACGAACACTGTGCACCGTCAACCTGTACCACTGTATGTCCTATTTCAGCACCGGCGAAATTTGAACCGGAATAAATCTTACCGTCAACGATTATTCCACCGCCTACACCCGTACCGAGTGTGATACATACCGCATTTTTCGCACCTTTAGCAGCTCCGGCGACGTACTCACCGTATGCGGCGGCGTTTGCATCATTTTCAATGAAAACAGGTTTATCAATCGTTTCCTGAATGTACTGCACCATTGGCACGTTTTTAAATCCGAGATTGCTTGCACGTTCGATTATACCCGTCGAACTGTTTGCGATACCAGGCGTACCGATTCCCACCCACTCGATATCGTCAATGCTGAGTTTAGCATTTTTCACAGCCTGTAAAGCCATTTTCGCCATATCGTCAGCGATTTCCTTTGACGGTCTCGGACAGTTAGTTTTAGTGCTTGCCTTTGCGACGATATTATATTCTTCGTCGACAACTCCGGCGACAATGTTAGTACCGCCGAGGTCAATACCGATATAGTATTTCATAATAAAAATACACTCCTTTTATTTATTTTCCGGTCCGGACAAAATCCGGACTTTGTTTCAATGTTTTTTCAGAACCGGAACACGTTTTAAAATGCACTCATAGAGTATTACCGAAAAAGTACCGCCTGCTATACCCTGCACGACAAATTCCGGAAGAGCGGTAAAAGCGGAATATACCGATTTATAGGCAAATCCGGTGAAAATATCATAACCGGTTATCATTATTAGCTCGGAAACTATTGCGGATATTATACTTGCGGTCAGCTGACTGTATTTATCCGAACACTTCTTATATACTCCGTGACAGCACACAGGCATAAGAAATTTTATAATCAAAGTTGCCGGTGCGTATATGTAGCAACCCGACAGTATATCCGCCATAAGCGAACCTATACCGCCTGCGAGACCGCCATAAAATCCGCCTGCAAGCCACGCAGAAATATTAACCGCCGTATCGCCTAAATTTATATAACCTTTTGTTGCGGTGGGTATGCGTATAGCAATAGTAGCCACCGTAACAAGAGCGGTAAGCATACCGGTAAGTGCGAGTAAACGTATTTTTTTGCGATCCGATTTCATAAAAAATCTCCTTGTATGTTAAAATTCATGGAAATTCCGCTAAAAACTGTTCGATAGTACCGTTGTATACGTTAAGGTCGATATATTTTTCCTCACCGGTATAGCCGTAAAGTTCGCCCTTGTCGCAGTACTGCCAGAACTTCCAGTCCATCAGGTCAGGCTCAATATTGACATTACGAATCCATAGCGGATAGTCACTGAAATTTTTTCTTACATATCGCATATATACCGGAAAAGTGGTATAGATAATAGGTTTCATACCGTAGTATTCTTCAAGATTTTCGAGTAGCGGACGCAGTATTTTTTCCGCATCTTCCGGAGCAGGTTTATTAGATTTTTTGTCTGCATAGTATTCGATGTCAATGACCGGTGGTATATCCAACTCATTTTTACCGACTACTGAAATATAATTTTCCGCCTGTGTTTCACCGGAACTGTCGAAACTGAAAAAGTGGTAGGCAGATTTTTTTATACTTGTTTCCGCAACTTTTTCGAGATTACGCCTTGCCGATTCGTCTATGTGACCGCTTCCCTCCGTTGCCTTTATGAACGCAAAAGAGACGTTCTGCTCTTCGAGTTTGTGCCAGTCGATAAGTCCCTGATAGTTCGAGACGTCAACACCCCACACCGTATATTTTGAGTGGTCAGGGTCTGACGAAAAATAACAACAGAAAAATATAGTCGCAACCGTCATGAACATACCTAAAAGGGTCATGATTATTTTTCTTGGTTCGGACATTACTGAATTACTATTCCTCCTGTTCCGGAGCGATTCCGTTTATCTGAATTTAACATACACTTATATGATACCCCATTTCCTTGAAATAGTCAATACTTTTCCGAAAATTTCAGACCGTTATTTTTTAAAGATATATCTTTTGACTTGGATTTCCATGTAACTACATTATATCATTACAGGATTATTTTTCAAGTACCAGTTTGATTTTATTTTCGTATACCAGTTTTTAATATATACAGATATATTACAGTCTGTAAAATTCTGCAACAAAAAATTTACAATTTCAACATATAGTATTAACGCCGTTTTATTGACAAAACCGATAAATTACGGTAAAATTAAATTATATAAAAGAATACAGGAACGGAGTTTATAAAGAATGTCCAGAACGATTCAGAAAAAAATTACGGATTCCCTGATAATAACGGCGGTTCTCGTAATAGTACTAAGTTTTATTTTATCTGTTATATATATAAACTTCATAAGCCGTAAATATCAGCGAGGTATGGCGGAATCTGCCGTATCGTTTGCGGAAGCGGTAATAGATGCCGATGATGCCAAGGACTTTCTTACTACACGTACAAAAACAGGACGTTATATGTCAGTACAGGAAAAACTTGTAAAGTATCAGAAAAAAAACAGTAAAGCGATTGAAAGTATATCACTGATAAATTTCAGCAATTCCGCCGGAAACTATATATATAGTACTGCCGGTCACGAACTCGGTAGCCGTCTGGAGTATGACGATTATATAAGTTCGGTGAAAACAGACCTCATAAACTGCCGGAATACGTGGACGGTATACGCTGACGGTATATTGAAAGTGTTCAGACCGTTAAGGACGGTAGAGGATAAGAGTTCCGGATATATAGTAGTGACGGTAAAAAAGCCGTTCAATAAGAAGTACATACTTAATATTGTGATAGCGTATCTGATTATAATGCTTGTGAGTACAGGACTTGTAATATTTTTCAACGTCTACATGAAAAAACAGCTTTTCAACCCTATCAACGTATTTATTGAGACTACAAAGAGTTTCACCGGTGAGAATCACAGGGAGATAACAGATAATCCGGATATATTCGCAGAAGGCAGAACTGATGAAATAGGTCTGCTCGGTAACGGACTGAAAAAGATGTTACTCAGCATAAACAGTAACGTCGAAACTCTTTCAAAAGCGGTATATGATGCCAATCACGACGGCATGACACAGACCCTCAACAAGCGATGTTATCAGAATATGCTACCTGTATTCCGGAAATGTTTTTCAATATGCGTTATATATTTTGACGTAAATAATCTGAAACTCATGAACGATACACTCGGTCACGAGCAGGGAGATATAATAATAAAAAAGGCGTCGGAATATATAAAGAATTTCACCGGAAAGAAAGACTACTGCTTCCGTATGGGTGGCGACGAGTTCCTGTTGGTGATGACGGAGTGTACATATCGTGAAATAGAAGAACTCATTGAAAAATTGGATGCGGATTCACCATACATTCTGAACGGTAACGAAGACCCTGTAAAATGTGCGTTGTCATTCGGATACGCTTACGCAAAGAACGATTATTCATATGAAGAACTTCTTACGGAGGCGGAGGAAAATATGTACTTAAAGAAAACTGAACTCAAAAAGCTTCTGAATATGCCGGAACGTTGAGGGAGGCGATAATACTTGAAAAATTTCAAACATAGTCCGAAAAAATCGGTAGCTTCCGACATCAGACTTAATACAAAATCGGCAATTATCAATATAATATCCATACTTTCTTCACTTATTGTCATAACCGCTATGATACATGGAATTTATGTATCGCAACAGCAAAAACACTCCGATATACAGCAAAAAATAGTTACCGCTTCCGAGCAACTCATGGAAATGACGATAGACAGCGGAGTAAATATCGCAAAGAGTATATATATAAATGAACATATATACGATTTTCTGAATACGGAATACCGTACTTCCGGCGATTACTATGATGCTTTTTATAGTCTGCAACATAATAATCCCATGGCAATTGCCGACACAAATATTATAAATCATTATATGCTTTATACGGAAAATAATACCATACTTACGGGAAGTAATATCAGTACGTTCGGTTCCGTCACGGAGACAGACTGGTATCACGCATATAAGAAACTCAATAAACCGATGATTCTGTACATAGACGACGAAACAAATGAAGTCTCGATAATACGCAGACTTGATTTCCAGAACCTCACAACCGGTGAAAGCTGTCTGAAATTAGACCTCAATATGAAACTCGTTACGGATTACTGCGACAATCTCGACTTCAACGGAAAACTTTACATAATAAACGGGGGGTCACTGATATATAGTAACGTGCCGGATATGGAGATTGAAGATACGGATATAAACCCTGATTTTGAGTGCTATATAAAAAATTACTATACTGCGGATATAGAATACTATGCATACGAGAACAGAAAATCGTTACTTGATTTCTTTACGGATAATATTTTGTTTATAATAATATTTATACTACTTATTATTATGAGAATTTCAGTAATGAAAATTTTCAATTCGGATATAAAGAAACGCATAAGACATTCAGCGGAAATGATACTTAATGAAAGCGGTACGAATAACTACAGCAACGGCAGGGACGAGATAGGCGAGATACTGGATATGTGCATAAAAGCATCTGAAAGGCTTGCGGAAAACACTACACATAACAGACGTCATAACGAGGAGATACGGGAAAGCAGTACACGATACAGGGAACTTCTTAATACCGCAATGCATATTGATGCGGAACTGGTTGTATCGCAGAAATATCACGACATATTCAGACGTTACGCCGATAATATACCGATTTCCTATGAGATAAACAACATACGCCATATCGTACCGGATATAATAGTTTCGGGTATAGCGGATATAAAAGTTCCGCCTTATTCGTTGTTCATGATTGCCGACGATTTGAAAAATGATAATCTTTCCGTAATCGTTTCACGGAATAAGAATAACGTTGAAGTTATGTTCAGATGCGACGTACCGGAACAGTTAAAAATTCTCCGGCTTAACGCAATTTTCGAGGAAAAAACTATCACAAATGCGTATTCTTTCAGCTATAATAACCAGTATAACCCATATCTGCGGATAGTACATAGTCTCAGCGACAGAATAACGGTCAGGATACGGACGAGAAATAAATTTACCCTTTGCATAACCATAAAACCCGAAAAGAGTGATACTAATGAAATTTAAGCAGATAACCGTATTGACGTTAATAAGTATGATTATAATTTCAGCGACATCATGTAGTGAGGAAAAGGAATCGGAGCAGGAAATACGAGTTTATACAAGTTGCTTCAGTGCAAGAGGTACGGAACTAAGTAAAAATAACGATATACAGCAGTTAATAGCGAAAAAAACCGGTGCGATGTGTGTGGAGACGTGGTTAAAAGAGCAGGAAGATATGAATACAGTCTTTGCAGATATGATGGTTTCTAATAAATATCCTGATTTTGTCGTACCCGACGGCGAAAACTGCAGAAAATTCATAAATTCCGGCGTACTTATTCCGCTTGACAACTACTGGAATAACTATCTGAATATAAAGAATTTCTATTCAGATACGGAGTGGAACAGGGTACGTGCGGAAGACGGACATATTTACTATATACCGTTGTTTTCGAGTTGTTACGATCATGACACTTCTACAAGTCATAATGATGAGGCGTTCTGGATTCAGGCACGTGTACTTGAATGGGCAGGCTATCCGGAACTTAAAACCCTTGACGATTATTTCAGTCTGATTGAAGACTACATTGAAGCCAACCCGACAGACAAGGACGGTACGGCATTTATCGGTTATGAGATACTCGCAAACGATTCGTATTTTTTCAGCCTTGATAATCCGCCGATGTTTCTTGACGGTTACCCGAATGATGGTGCGTGTATCGTCGACCCTGTGACACTCGAAGCGAAAGACTACAATTTAACGCCTACTGCGGAAAAGTGGTTCAGAAAACTCAATGAAGAATACCAGAAGGGAATAATTGACCCTGAATGTTTCGTACTCACCAGTGACCAGTATTACGAAAAACTTTCAAAAGGAAACGTATTAGGAATGGTTGACCAGAACTGGAATTTTAATATGGCGGTAATGGATTTGCCACCGGAATGTACATATATACCGTTCGGGATTACCGCTGACGAAAGCATTGACGGTCAGTATTATTCAATGACCTCTTTCAATGATTCTACAGGATTAGGAATAACGACGAGTTGCGACGATATAGAGGGAGCGTTACAGTTTCTGAATGACCTGCTCACACCGGAAATACTTACATTGCGGTTCTGGGGGATAAAAGATGTAGATTACAGCGTAGATGAAAACGGTATATTCTACCATACCGACGAACAGTCAAGACAGTGGCGTGATGCGGAATACGCTAAAAATCACATATGTTTATATAATTATTTCCCGTACTACTTCGGCATGAATTACGACGGTATAAACGCATACTGTCCGAGCAGTCAGCCGAGCGAATTTTATAAAAACCGTTCCGACGACGTAAAAAGATGTTTCGACGCATACGGCGTACAGACATACGTTGAATTACTTAACGAAGCCTCCGAGAATCCGCCGTGGTATCCTATGTGGAGTTACGTACCCGACGAAAATTCAGAATCCGGTAAGGTATCAAAGGAAATAGACCGTCTTAAACATAACTATCTGCCACGTATAGTAATGGCGGAGGATTTTGACACCTTATGGAATGAGTACCGGGAGGAGTACGGAAAAATCAATACACAAGCCTATTTTGATGACCTCACACGAGAGGTACAACGCCGTAAAGCTCTGACAGAACACAATTAAGGAGTTTTTTATGAAAAAATTTGAAAAGCCCAGTAAATACGAAGTAATAACAGCAGTTTTTCTGATACTTTATGTATCTGCCGGTATGGTAACAAGTGTTGTATCAGATTCCATGTTAGATACAATGACAGGTGCGGACGGTCTCAGAAATATAAACATTTCAATTATCCTGAAATTAATAAACGGATTTATTTTAGCATTACCGTTATTTGCAGGCGGAATATATAGTTTTATCAAATATCGCAATTCTGTGAGCAGGTTTGCAAATATCGGGATAATGTTTATTACTGTTGCAGTATCGGCTATGCTTTTTCTTATGGGAACTGACAGCCGTCTTGACGAACAGCATTCTATAAGAAAAGAATCCGACGTGATGGATTTAAGTATATTATCTGACAATATATCAGACCTGAAAAACGACGACTATGAAACATATACAGTAAATAATTGTTATGTAAGTTCGCATGAACGCAGTGCGTCAGTAGGCAGAAAAAGAAGCTATTATCATAATTATACCGCTACTTTTTACGACGGCAAACAACAGATAGTCAAGGCACAGATAGGCAGAGATGACTATGACTATTTTAAAAATCTTCCGGACGGTTTCGATACGGAAATAACCGTCTATAAGAAATCGGGCTTTCTAAGGAGCGTTAAACCGTCGGTTGATTTCGACAAAACAACAAGTTATGAACATTTTTTTACTATATCTATTTCCGGTGACCAGATTGTATATGAAAAAAACGTCGATATGGAGTTTAAAAACATACAGTGGAGCGGATTTAAAAAAAATAAGCATTATGACGTAAAAAACGCACTTTTTGGTATCGGGATTTCCGAAGAAAGACCCTCGCTTGATGCTGATTTCATAGGCTTGATATGTGATGAGGTCTGCATATACGGTACAGTCGACAGAGAATACAGGCGTTTAAGTAACGTACTTGACGAAAACGATTTAAATAACAACTCCGGTACATAATGCACCGGAGTAATAAGCTATTCTATTTCCGACTTCAATTCACGTCTGAACATCTTTTCAGCGGTAGTTTTCGCATCGCAACCGTTATATATTACGTCGTTCATACCCTCTACTATCGGCATTTCCACACCATATTTTTCTGCGAGTTGCATGACTGGCTTTATAGCGTTTATCCCCTCAACTACCATTCCTACTTTTTTTACCGCTTCCGAGACTGTCATTCCCTGTCCGATATAATAACCTGCTCTGTTATTTCGGCTGTGTGTACTGGAGGCGGTAACAATCAGGTCACCGATTCCTGCGAGACCGTAAAAAGTCTGTGGCATACAACCCATTGCGATTCCTAACCTTGTCATTTCCGCACAACCTCTTGTTATGAGTGCAGACCTTATATTATCGCCATATCCTAATCCGGCAGAAACTCCGGAAGCCATAGCGATTACGTTCTTTATACATCCGCATATCTCGACACCTAAAGTATCGGGATTAGTATATACTCTCATAGTATCGTTTGTGAAGACTTTCTGTACTTTTTCCGCATTTTCGATATTTTCGGAAGCGGATACTATAGTAGTAAGCATACCTTTTACTACCTCTTCCGCATGAGTAGGACCGGTCAGGGCTACTATATTACTGCATCTGTCACCGAGTACATCTTTTATAACGCCGGTCATGGTCAGGCAAGTATCTTTTTCAAGACCTTTTGCGACATCTATAATAATTTTCGTACAGTCCACATAGTCACGAATCATTCCGGCGGTACTGCGTACATATACCGACGGGACAGCTATTACTATATATTCACTTCCGCAAGCAATCTTAATGTCTTTCGTAAAGTGTATTTTTTCCGATAATCTTACGTCTTTCAGATTAGGATGTATGTATGTAGCACTGAGACTTTCTATTTCCGATTCTATCGCAGACCATAAAGTAACGTTGCAGTATGTCGAGAGCATCTGGGCTATAGCCGTTCCCCACGTCCCTGCACCAAGTATTGATATATTATTCATAATCTTCTCCAGTAAATTTTTATAATATAAATAGTATAC
>JAIDCY010000061.1 GCA_029055625.1 Ruminococcus sp.
AGCGATGACCAACCGAGTTCCTCATTCTGCGATTCAAAAACAAGACGGTCTCCGTAATTTTTAAACTCGTCACATAACTGTGTCCATATGGAAGAATATTTCTTTATACAGTTATCCTTGTCAGACGGAAGATTTTCAAGCCAGCCACCGTCATAATGCAGATTCATAATCACGTACAAATCGCAGTCCAGAGCCCAGTCAATGACTTCACGTACCGCACTGAGATATTCCTGACTGATGGTGTAATTTTCGCCTATCATATTAGACCACGCCACCGGTATACGCAGAACTCCGAAACCCTCTTCCGCATAACCTTGTATCATATCACGGGTGATGACAGGACTTCCCCAGGCTGTTTCATAGGATTCAGGTGTACCGTCGCCCCACTGAGCAATCCAGTCTCCGCATGATTCGTATGTATTGCCGAGATTTATTCCTGCTCCCATATCCCGAACCAGTTCCATAGTTGTAATATCACGCATTTCTGTATGGTCAGCGAACACCATAAACGGTACAGACTGTGCGGTTACAATCGCCGAACTTAAAACGGCAGTAAATTTTTTTAATTTCATTTGTTTCACTCCTTGTAAAAATGTTGAAATATTTCCAATTTTATTATAAAATATTATATCACCTGCATATATTTTTGTCAAGTGGTGATTAAGAAATTTTTATCTCTTGATATTTCATAAGGTGGGTTTGTCATTATTAAATCAACACTATATAGAAGAATAATGGAACAGTCCGACTGCCTTATTCCTTTTCTGAGGTCTTTTCTGATACTTCTTTATAAACATTTCCCTGAGTTTCAGAAAAAGTTTTTACCTGCTCCGGAGCAGGTACAGAATATTTTTTGTATAATCTGAACATTATTTTATAAAATTTATTGTGCATAAAGCCGAAAATTGAATATAGTTATTGACTTTATTCAATGAATATGATATACTGAATACAGTCAATGAAAGGAGCAGGCTTATGGGAAAACGTCAGGAATCTGCACTTGAAACAAAGAAAAAGCTGATAAATGCAGTAAAAAAGCTGTCGGAAACAAAGGCATATCACGAAATATCAATTGATGACATCACTAAAACGGCAGGTGTCGCAAAGGGAACATTCTACACCTATTTCAAACGGAGAGAAGATATTATATCCGTCATCGCCTACGAATATTTTGACAAAACACTTGAAGAAATTTCTGATGACACCATGGACGTTACGGACAAAATATCACGGTTTCTGAATGATTCCGCCCGTATTATTGAAAATAATTCGCTACAAATCGCACAGCAGTGGTATCGCAGTGTTACTTCTCCTCTTGACGGTGATACACTCGGGATGGATAAAATACGCTACGACAGTGATTTCATTGCAAACTGTCTGAAATGTGCGGTTGATAACGGAACTTTAAAAGAAGATACACCGGTTTCGTCGCTTGCATTACAGATAGTTTCCACATATTACGGTGCCGTCGTATTATGGTGTATGTCGGACGGTAAAATATCACAGTCAAAACTGGTAAATGATTTCTGTAAGGACAGTCTTTCAGATATAATCAACGCATACAGGAGATGATTTTATGGAATACAAAACATTGGCAAACGGCGTTAAAATGCCGGTTATTGGATTTGGTGTATATCAGGTAGAGGATTATGCACAGTGTGAGCAGAGCGTATTGAATGCACTTGATTCAGGCTATCGGCGTATCGAACTTCTATCCGGAAAGACTGACAGACCTTTGTATGAATGCGGAAATCAGACCTATGATAAATCAGATAGAATGTCATCCGTTTTTCCAGCGAGGTACAGACCTTGAATGTGCTGAACATTGCGGGGTTGCAATTGAGGCATGGGCTCCGTTTGCGGAGGCTGGAAGAAATATCTTTACAAACAAGTTGTTGACGGAAATCGCTGTATCGCATAATAAGACCGTTGCACCGGTTATTTTGCGTTGGAACGTTCAGCGTGGCGTGATAGTTATTCTGAAGTCCGTCCACAAGGAACGCATAGAGGAAAACATCAATATTTTTGATTTCACCCTGACAGATGAGGAAATGCGGAAAATAAGTACGCTCGATACCGGACATACTGAAATTATCAATCACTATGACTGGCATATCGCAGAATTTCTGAATACCGTACAGGGCAGAGAATAGGAGGATTTGACCATGGAAATGATAACATTAAATGACGGTGTGAAAATACCCGCTGTCGGATTCGGTGTTTTTATGATTCCGGCAGATGGCAGTACCTATAAGGCAGTCCGTGAGGCACTTGACGCAGGTTATCGCCACATCGACACCGCAACAGCATATTTCAATGAAGAGGAAGTCGGAAAGGCTGTACGTGATAGTAGTATTCCGAGAGAAGAAATTTTCATAACAAGTAAACTATGGCTTTCGCATTATGGTTATGAACGTGCAAAAATCGGTATAGAACGTTCACTGCGTAAGCTTGGCGTGGATTACATTGACCTCTATCTGATACACCAGCCTTACGGTGATGTAGTCGGAGCGTGGAAAGCTATAGAAGAAGCTAAATCAGACGGTAAAATACGTTCAATCGGAGTATCGAATATGACCCCGAATATCTGGAATAAGTTTGTACCGCAGTTTTCTACTATGCCATCAGTGAATCAGGTTGAATGCAATCCGTTTTCGCAACAGAAAGAATTACGTAAAATCATGGAACAGAACAACGTCAGACTTGAATGCTGGTATCCGCTTGGTCACGGAAATGCGGAGTTGCTGAATAATGCGGTCATTAAGGAAATCGCCGAAAAATATAACAAGAATACAGGACAGATTATTCTGCGTTTTGAGGTGCAGGAAGGCTTTATTACTTTGCCGAAATCATCTGATACGGAGCGTATAAGAGGCAATATTGACATCTTTGATTTTTCGCTTACGGAGCAGGAAATGAATGCTATCCGTTCACTCGATACCGGCAGAATGTCACATAATCCCGAAGCTGACGGAATAGGTGAAGCCTTACTGAATGCATTTGTAGTTGAAGACTGATATATACGATAACATACAGCATATCGAAGTAAATTAATGGGTGAACTGTAAGAAGTTCACCCGTTTTCTGATTATTATAATTGAAAATTTAATCAATTTACTATGTATTTATCTTATCTACAGAAATTTCAGTTAATAAATATTATTTTATTAATATAATATTATAATAAACACTAATAAATCTAAAAAATATAATTAATAACTTATCAACTATACTTATATGTAGACTGTTGGCAGATTTTCATTTTAAGGTATTATAAACGGCACGCTTTTAAGCAATTCCGTCACTTCATAAATGTGTTGTCGGATACGGATTAGGCTTGCCGAGTCGCTGATACATATAATCTGACGGTGTAATGGTTTTATCAGCATTCAGAGCCTTTGCAATCTGCGGAGAACTTGCACCTTTTGCTCTCATTTCAAACATTCTGCGGACGTTCGGAGCGGTGTTTTCGTCAATATTTTGTTTTTCATAGCTTCTTTTCTCCATTTCGGAACGGCTTTGCTTTCTCTTTTTTCTTGCCATTAAAATTTTATAAATAAATTATAGCATATTGAAGGATTGGTTTTATCATTTCAGAAAAAAATTACTTTCGACCGTATCATCAGAACCACTGTCAGCAAGTTCTGCGATTTATTCAAGTGTCATACCGCTTGCTGTCAGCTTTTCGATAAGCTGATGTTCCGCAGTAACGGCATCAACAAGTACCTGATTTTCGAGGTTGTAAATTTCAGAAATCATATCATAAACAGTCAGCTTATTTTGTTCAATCAGCTTACGTTTACGTTCATTGAATGCCCTGATATGCTCCTCAATATCAAAGATTTTACTGGCATTCAGATTCAAATTTTTCGATCCAATAACTTCACCTCCCGAATAAATTTATACAACACTTTTATTCTGTTTGTCCATTCGCAAAGTGCACGCACGGGTTTATAAAGAGTACAAGAGCTTGAAAGGATTCAGGCAGAGCCGTTTCAGGAAGAAAAATGCTGATGTTTTTATCATTAAGAAAAACACTGCTCAGAAGTACACCAAGCAAATAAAAAATATCTTGATGAACAGTATATGAAACGTGAGCGTGAACGTAGTCAGCAACGGTCTTATTTGCATCATAAAAAGAAAATTCTTGAAATAATCTTTTTCAGAGCAGTTTCAAGGCTTATAGGTTGTTCAGTTTCAGTAGATTATCTGTTTATGATGTCTATCCAGAGGATATTGCCGAAATTTAGAAACTGGTACATCAGATTATACAGCCCTGCTGTTTTTATGAACTTAAATAACGAAATTGAAGTATAAATCGGGTAACTATCAGGTGAACAAATAAAAAATATAAAAACTCCTTACGGACAAATAAACGTAAGGAGCTTTTCATTTTTCATGTATTCAGCACACTTAAAGTGCAGTATCAGCGCATTGAACCCTTATAATTTCAACAGATGATTTCTCAAAACTAATAATTTCACGAAAAACTGTTAATTTATGAGAAAGTACACTTGAACAATGCACTTTTCCCTGATAGAATTATACATGATTTTTCCTGAAATTTCAAGTAGTATATATAAAATCAGCGAATTGTACAAAAATATAAGATTCAGAATGTACATATTGATCATTTCAGATTGTGCGGAGGGTTACAGAATGAAAATTTCAGATGCAAATATAACAAAGCGGAAAGACGGACGATATATGGGTAAATTCATTACAGGGTATGATGACAACGGCAAAACTCAGTATCAGTATGTTTATGGCAGAACTTATAACGAAGCCGAAAGTAAAGTGCTGATTGGTCGTGAAGTAGCATCACGCTATCTTTCAGGCAGATATATTACTGTCAGCAAGATTTATAATGAATGGCTTAATGCTGTTGTGAATCGTGTCAAGGAGTCAACTTTTGCAAATTACAAGGTGAAGTTTGAGAAACATATATTGCCTGAATTTGCCGATATTCCGTGTGCTGATTTATCAGCAGGCAGAATAAATAATTTTATAAATAAAAAACTTGCAGATGGACTTTCTGCAAGCTATGTAAGGGATATTTTCATCATTTTCAAGTTGATGCTGAAATATGCTCAGGAAGAATATGGATTCAAATTATCGTTGAAGAACGTTGTACTTCCAAAAACTGAAAAGAAACAGATTGAAAAAATCAGCAGTACAGAGCAGAAAAGACTTATTTCATATTTAAAGGCGAATATGTCACTTACAGCTTTTGGTATTTTGATTTTTCTTTTTATGGGATTGCGTATCGGTGAACTTTGTGGCTTGAAATGGAGTGATGTGGACTTTGAGAATAAGATACTTTATATCAGAAGAACAGTTCAGTGCATCAGTTCCGAAAATGAAAGCAGAAAAACAAAAGTAATAATTTCAACTCCGAAATCAGAAACATCATTCAGAAGTGTTGCTGTACCCGATTTTCTTATGAAATACTTTGAAAAATTTCGAAATGAAGTTAATTTTTTCATTCTTTCGGATTCAGATAAGATTATCGAACCTCGCACTATGCAGTACCGTTATAAGAAGATACTTAAATCTGCTGAAATAGAAAATCATAATTTTCACAAACTTCGCCATACGTTTGCTACAAATTGTGCCGAAAAAGGTTTCAATACATATGTATGAATTTATGCCGTTTCGAGAGTTTTTCGTGAAATTATTAGTTTTGAGAAAAGTGATATGATACTTCCACTTATATTATATCACAAGTTAGGAGAGTGATAAGTTTATTTGTTTCGTTTTAAAAATAAATTCAGGAGGTTTATTATGTCAAAAAAATTATTTAAAAAAGAGACTATTATTTTTATCAGCTTTATTATGCTTGTGACTATTTTCTCAGCTTTGCCTATCAGTAATTTTAATGTTTTGGCTATCAGTTGTCGTAAAGATAGTTTTGATAAGAGCAGGTATATATTAACTGGAAATATGGCAGACGACGTGGCAACTATAGCTAAATCGCAAAAAGGAAGAACAGGTGCTCAATTTGGCTATACTGAAGCATGGTGTGATGAGTTCGTAGCTGATTGTCTTGAAAATGCCGGAGCAGATTCATCAATTGTCGGGCATGGCGGAACTTGTATTGTAACAGGAATCATAGCAGATCAAGCAAGTCCAGATGTTGCAGGTATAGTAGGTGTTGGCGGAAATCATAGATTTAATGTAACATTGAATCTTAATGTTACCGGAAACCACAGTTTTTATGCTTATGCAATAAATAGAGGAGGCGGAGATAATAATCCTCAATTAAATGGTCATTTCAACACTTATATCTATGAAAAAACAAATTCGGTTATTTCTGATGTCTATATATCATCAATGACACCCTCCGGATATACAGTTAATATTGCTGTTAATGATGAATCAAAAGTTGGAAGAATTGCTGTTCCTGTATGGACAACTGGTAATGCAGCAACTGATTCAGAAGCACAAGATGATCTTGCATCTGATTGGCAAGAGAGATGTCTTGCTAAAAAGATAGTGGAAAATACATATGCTTATTATGTAAATACGTCAGATCACAATAATGAAAGCGGTGATTATAACAACGATGTATATGTTTACAATCAAAATGGTGAATTAATTGATAGATGGTGTTATGAAACAAATCATAGAACTCATGCTGATGTTCCATCTGAAAAAGTTATAACTAATGTTGCAGTATCAAATTTAACTCCATCAGGATATATGTTAAGCATTAATGTTGCTGATGAGTCAAAAATCGGAAAAATAGCTGTTCCTGTATGGACAACAAATGTAGCCGTTGAAACTGGGTCGGATGAACCAGGACAAGATGATTTGATATCTGGTTGGCAGAGTATATGTCTATGCAGTAAATACATTAGAACACAACGATGAAAGCGGAGAATATAGTAATGATGTTTATGCTTATGATAAATCTGGAAATATAATTGACAGATGGTGTATTGAAACAAAACACAGAACTTATGTTAATGTACCAAATGATAAAGTTATAAATAATGTTTCAATTATAAACGTAACTCCATTTGGTTATGACGTTAAAATAAAAGTTGAAGATGATTCTGTTATAGATAGAATAGCTGTTCCTGTATGGACAACAAATGTAGCTGTTGAAACTGAATCAGATGAACCAGGACAAGATGATTTAATATTTGGCTGGCAAAGTAGATGTATTGCTGAAAAGTCTGATTCTAACACCTATCTATATCATGTTAATATATCTGATCATAATGAAGAAAATGGCGAGTATTGTAATGATGTTTATATTTATGATAAATCTGGAAATTTAATGGACAGATGGTGTATTGAAACAGGACATATAACATACGCATATGTTCCAAAAAATATCAGAGGTGATATTAACATCGATGAAACATTTAATATATCTGATGCAGTTCTTCTTCAGAAATGGCTTTTAATGGAAGAAAAAGAACTCTTAAACTGGAAAGCCGCAGATTTGTGCGAAGATAACAAAATTGATGTGTTTGACATGATTGAAATGCGAAAACTTATAATTAACTCTCAGTCTGTACAATAAGAAAGAATATATGAGATTTTATTCAAATATAATGAAAAAAACAGCAAGCATCACAGGGAAAAGCAACTCTGTGGTGCTATTTTTATAAATAAGAAAAAGCCGGTATTACTTTTGAGAAAACTATATGCAATATATTAATATAAATCACGAATTACTGTTTTTTTAATTATAATATCTCATAAGGTATATACAGATAAATCTAATTATTGAAAAATCAGCACCCAACATCCCAGATAAGTTGTAAGGTGCTGTAAATACCGAAATATAGCCACTTTGTATAATTTTTATTGTTGTTGCCCTTAAACAGCGGCGGCGGTTTTTGGTGAGCAGAAATCGGACTGGAAGTTAGCACCTGCCGGTAATAATGTGACCGTCAAAAATGGACAAGTAAAATTTCATAAAATAAGCAGCTTATTTTAAAAGCTGTTCTGGTAATACCCATGTATCACTTTACAAGGGCATTTTTCCTGTCCGTAAGCGGTTTGTCGATAAGTTTGTAATAGATGTGAATATCACGAGGAACTTTTTTACCCTGATACTTGTCGATAGTGATGTATTCGATAAGGTCAACGCACATCTGCCTTGTAAGATAGCTTTTCAGACGGTGTATATGCTCCTCAACTTCCTGCTTGTCCTTAGAAGCCGTTTCCATCCTATACCATTATTACAATTTTTAGGCGGATTAAAGTGGTTTATAAAAGCATAATGCTCATATGGTATACCATTTGGAAACGCTTTGCATTTCCAATCATCTGTTTTGTTTTTCTGCGGAAAAAAATTTTCACATCGTACACACTGAGGAATGCTTATCATACAATTCCTTCTTTCTATAAGTATTTTACAGCTTCTATCATTTTTATCCCAATCTTCTATATTTTTGTTGATAACATTGTGATTTTTGTAGCTGACTGTTGTCTGTTTAAGTTGGCAGAGATGACCAAGGTAAATCTGATTTTTAAGTATCCGCTTTATTGTCTGCGAACTCCATAAATGGTGCGAATAAAGCGGATATTCCTTGCCGATTTTATCATATTTGTAATCCAGTGGAGGAACGATATATTCACCATTAAGAACGTCCGCTATTTTTTTCGCATTCATTCCGCTTGCTCTCATCTCGAAAATACGGCGGACAATATTGGCGGCATATGGGTCAATGACAGGTGTGAAATTTTCGTCCTTGCCTTTTTCGTAACCATACGCACAGAACGTCGTCATGTATTTTCCCGACCTTGCATTGCTTTCAAAGACCGCTCTTAACTTCTTACTTGTGTTTGCGGCGTGCCATTCGTTAAAGACATTCATAATCGGCATCATATCCATTGAAACGCTGTCTGAATTTGCCGTATCAATATCGTCATTCAGTGCAATAAATCGGATATTGTACATCGGAAAAATGTAATCCGTGTACTGTCCGACCTGAATATAATTTCTGCCGAAACGGCTCAAATCCTTGCAGATTATGAGGTTGATTTTTCCCGTTTTCGCATCGTCAAGCATACGCTGTACTCCTGGTCTGTCGAATGTAGTACCTGAAATGCCGTCGTCAACGTATGTGTCATAAAGTTGCCAGCCCTGTTCGCTGATATAGTTTGTGAGTATTCGTCTCTGATTTTCGATTGAAAGAGAGTCGCCAACACGCTCGTCATCTCTCGACAGGCGAAGGTACATTCCCACTTTGTAATCGGTCTGCTTTGGTAACATCAATAACTCCTTTCCTCCAAAGCGACCTTTACCAATACGCCCATTATAGTGCATTGAAATGAAAAAGTCCAGCCGCAATTCTGAACAAATTCAGACCGAGATTTGAAAATCCGTTCTACATATTGCACAGATGAAAAAATACACCTGTTTTTCGGGATATGAATTTTCAAAACCAAAAAGGCATTCAGGTACTCCGTGGAAAAGTAGCAAGCACGGTATCGTGTGGACACAAAAATTTTGTGCCACCCTGATACACACTTGTTAGGGAACGCTCCCTAAAACCCTGATTTTTTTCAAAAAAAGACACGAAATTTTACGAAAAAATTTCTTGAATAACCATAAAAACAAATTGATTTAATAAAAAAATTCTGATACAAAAATACCGGTCAAAAAATTAGAAATGCTCAGAAAAAATCGGCAAAATAATTTGTGAAAATCCAAGCTGAAATCTGAATTTTGAAGTCATAAAAATGGCTGTCGTTCACCGATGATTTTCACATCAAATAACGACAGCAGAACATTGAAATTGACTACAATTGTTAACCATTGATTTTTAATTTTTCGTTCTTATCTGGATTGCATCACTGGGCATATTTTCAGAACCGTTACAGAAAAAATTTGACTTACTGAAAAAGAAAAATTATAGGCGATACCTTACAAGCAAATGTAAAGTATCGCCATTTTATTCAGGTTATTCAGTAACAGAAAGTTCAGCATATTTTTCAAGTATAAGTGAGGCATCAACGGCATCAATAAGCCCGTCGGCGTTGTAATCGCCTAATGCTTTTCCTATACCTGTATTTTTGTCTGAATCTGTTGAGTTTTCGGCGTATTTTTCAAGTACCAGTGAAGCATCAACGGCATCAATAAAACCGTCGCAGTTTACATCACCTTTTTCTACTTTGTCATCATATACGTCATCACCGTTTTTGTCGATATAATACATTATTTCCTGATTGTCAATACTTACAAAAACATCATTGTCCGATTCAATATAAGCACCTGTATATTGCGAACTTACATTTTCCACGTCCATTGTGAAAAAACCACTATCATCAAATTTAAAATTTCCGTCCTCGTCAAGCTGGTAACGGTACGGTGTCATCCTTGCTCTGATATGTCCGTTACTTTTCAGTAACATTCCATTATCACGTACTTCAACGTCTATATCGTCTGACAGGTCTTTTACGTCGATAATCCACCAGAAAAACGGCTCGCAACCATATGTACCGTCATTCATTCTTATCTGTAGAATTATTTCCTCTATAGTACCCTCGTTTGATTTCATGTATACGTTACTGTCAGAAATATCAACGTCTGCATTATAGACATCTTTTCCGGCTCTTGTCTCGTCAAGAAATTCAATGTCTACCCAGCGGTCTGAACTGATGTACCTGAAATTAGGAAAATCTTCCGGTTCGTCGTCGACATCTATGTGTACGGAATCTGCTTTTATGAAATTTGCTTTTCCAGCATAGTCACTGAAAAGCGGGTCATCAAATAAAGTCATATTTCCGTCGGCGGAAACAGCATACAGTTTAGTAGTTTCCGATGTATCACGGCTTACTTGTTTTATACTGGCAATATCTGTATCTACCGTCTCCGTTGTATTTATCGTTCCTTTATGATTCAGAAACATATCGTCGTCAATTGCAACAAAAGCAGGACCTTTATCAATACCGATTTCATAAACAGGTATATAACATTCTCTGGTCTCCGAATTTATGTATATACAGGCATCTTTATGAAATCCCCATGCATTTCTGTCAGCGTCGGCGGAATTGGAATCAAGTGTGAGTATGCATTTATCATATTTTTTACCGTTCCATTCCCATTCACCGTCAGCTGTACCTATTCCGCAGACCGCATGGGAAAAATTTTCCGCACGGATTACAAGCCAGAAATATTTATTATCTTTCATACTGTTTTCCGCCGTATCAATGAGCCGGTCTATCTGCTGTTCATAGGAATTGCTTGTCATGATAAACTTTTCATAGTAATCAAAATAAGTATATCCCTGCGAACACTGATAACCAGTTATAATCTTGTCGACTTCTTCATTGTACGTAATTTCGCTGAGAGTTTCCGCACCTGCCTGAATATCCGACGGCTTTATAACTCCGTTATGTGCGAGAACTTCAAGTAACGATATGCCCACGCATGAACCACCCATCACGGAATCCGAAAATATTTCCAAAGGTGCATAACACGTTTCGAGAACGGAACATTTTTTCAGATAATCCCTGAATACCTGCATAGGTACGGGACGGTCATCACCGTGTTTGTAGTTAACGATGTTTAGATAGTCGGTATCCGCACTGAGTGAACTTGCAAGGGAATATAAGTCTGTAGTTTCTGTATCATCTGCATACGTACATAGTGGTGTATATGCCGTCAGAAGTGATATTAATTTTTTCATAGAAATTCAACCTCTGCTATTATATTAAACAGGGAAATTTTTTAAAATTCCTGTTCAATAAGTAATAACAAATCAGCATTACCGGTTGTGACAGAAAATCAGAAAAATTTTATTATTCTACTTTTTGCACAGATTTTGCTATGTCAATCAGTATATTTTCACCAATATTTGACGCAAGGTCAATAATATAGTCTCCGTTATCCCATATGATATTGCAGTAATCATTATTATCAATAAAATATATCGCCTCATGACCGTTTATGTCAATAATCTGAATTTCCGCACCTTCTGTATTTATGCTATGGTGATAACTCTTTTTTAGATACTGCATAAAATAAATTGCTGTGTCACCTCTGACATAGAATGTCATACGTCCGAAGATATCTTCTTCAAAATAATCTATCTCAAAATCACTAATATCATAAGTTATTTCATAGATTTCCTCAAGAGTAACAGGGGCTGTATCATCTTCTATAGGTCTGATATGTTAATATTTTTCGTAAGTATTCACAAAGAAGTCTGAAAAAAGACTCCTGAATGCGTCGACGTTCATAATCGTGACCGAAGATACTACAAGAACCAGTACAGCAATACAGGCTATTCTTTTTCCGACTGTATTTATCATTTTGTAGTACGGTTTATTACGGCGTTTTATTAATTTTTTCATTTTCCTTTCAAATTCCGGAGAAAAATATGTTCTTCACTGACAGGAACATCAATTTCATACTCCTGCATAAGAGCTTCTGTAAGTGCCTGTTTGAATTTTTCGTTTGCCATAATTATATGTTCCTTTCGGGTTTTTCCTTAAGTAATTTTTTAGCACGTTCCGTTCTTTTCCTGACGGTCTCCACAGGAATATCCAGTATATCGGAAATTTCCTTGTGTGTGTACTCATCACGGTAACGCAGAAAAAATATATCCTTATAAATCACAGGAAGTCCGGAAATTGTTTTTATAAGTTCTTCCATATCTATATTTTCAAAAAAATTCGTTTCAACAGATAGCTGATTATCGTCAAGTTCCGAAAACTGTTCAGCAGATTTTTTGTTTTTGTTATAAATATTGATAGAAATATTTCTGACGGTGATAATAATATATGACACTCTTTCACGATGTGGTAACAGTCTGATTTTTTCAAAATTGTCGGCAATTGCTATAAAAGCATTATGTACGGCATCTTCCGCATCTTCAACGTTATGCAGAATTTTATACGCCACAGCATACATTTTCTGTCTGTATTTTATGTACAAATCTTCAAATTCAGCCTTATCTTCTTCAGTTTCGAGTGCGGAAAGATATATATTTATCATTTTACATTCTCCATATATTATTTATTTTTTTAAATTATAACACATTTATTTTATAATGGCAATATTTTAAAGAGAATTTTTTAAAATAAAAAAACATAGAACTTTTTCCTTGCCGTCAACAATTTGCTAAATATCCAAATCAGGAACAAAGTCAAGTTCAACAGAAAAAGAGGAATAATCAGCGTGAATAAATTTTCAATAAAAAGACTTGCAAAAAGCCTTCTGTGTGATACAATAGTAATTGCGAATTAACAATTGAAAACACACAAAAGGCTTACTTTGTCTTATGACTGTTTTATTATATGATAAGATTTCAAATTTGTCAAGTCTTTTTTCGGCATGGCAAAATTTTTTTTTGCTTTTTGCGTGTGAATTGTAATTTGCTATATCTTTTAAAAAGGAGTATTGCAAATGAATGACGACTTTGAAAAAATCAAGCCATTTCTGACTGAATACGTGAACGAAATCACACAAAAATCACGGAACGGCGGAAAGAATCAGTACATATGCCCTTTGTGTGGCAGTGGGACAGGTTCACACCGTTCGGGAGCATTTACAGTCTATCACGACAACAACAGATATTTTTGTTTTGCGTGCAAGGCAAAAGGCGACATTTTCAATCTGTACGGAGCAATGAACAACATCAGCGATACAGGCACGATAATCAGGGAATTAAAGACGAAATATGGAATAACTTCCGCATCATAACCGATACGACAGAAAAAACAATCCACAAAGCCAGTACAAACCAAAACTGAACAAAATCACACGGCATTATTTGAAATCGCAGAACAGCACTTACACGAGACCGATTACCTGACGAACAGAGGTATCTCAATGCAGACTCAGCGTAAATTTCATTGCGGATACGTGGAGAATTTCCCGTACAAGAACAATCAGACAACGTCAGCGGTAATAATTCCGACTTCTGAAACATCTTATATGTGTAGGAGTACCACCGAGAACATAAGGCGAAAACGTGGAACGGTACATCTTTTCAATTCTGTCGCCTTGACTTCACCATACTGTTTTGTAGTCGAGGGGGAGATTGACTGCATGAGTATTGACGAGTGCGGATTTGCAAGTGTCGGGTTAGGTTCAACAAGCAACATCGGAAAAATATTTAACTATGATACTTCAAAGACCGTGCTTATTCTTGCACTCGATAATGACCAATGAGGTAACACGGCAAATGTCAAACTTATGAAATTGTGTGACGAGCATAGAGTGCCTTATATTGTCGCTCAGAACGACATATGGGGCGATTGTAAAGATGCTAACGAACTTCTTGTAAAAGACCGTGCAAGGCTCATAGCAAGCCTACAGAGCCATTCAGAACGTGCTGTAACGCTTGATAAGGATAAATGGTTACTTGAAT
>JAIDCY010000062.1 GCA_029055625.1 Ruminococcus sp.
AATATGGATATGCTGAAAAATACGTTCATTGACAACGATATTCCGGTTATAATCGGTGAATATGGCTGTCCGAAAAATAACAAGGACGAGGATTCTGTCAGATTGTTTCTTACTTCCGTATGTAAGGAGGCTTATGAACGTCAGTTATGCCCTGTACTCTGGGACGTTACCGGACTTCACTACAACAGAGAGACCTGTAAGATGTATGATACTCAGCTTAAAAACAATCTGAACGATATTGTAAATAAAAATACTGAAAATGTTTCAGGTGATTTAAATAATGATGGTGAATTTTCCGTAGCTGATGTGGTACTTCTACAGAAATGGCTTCTCTCCGCAACAACTGAAAATCCGGAAAACTGGAAATCCGCTGACTTATGTGAAGATAATCACCTTGATGTTTTTGACCTTGTTCTTATGAAAAATAAATTAATATAATACTATAAATTTAATAAAAGGATATAATAAAATGATGCTACTGTAAATTCTGATGTTGATACAATTCAGCCCATCGAAGAAGAGATTAATAAACAAACCCGACTTATGAACAATCGGCGGAGCAGGATTTTATAAATAATAATATAGAATATGTTGATTTTAATAATCCGGAAGATTATACAAACTTTAAACCTACTTGTATCATATATAATAATATACGCTATCAGAAAACTAACTGGAAAGGTTTATATATAGAGAGGAAATTTTTCTTACAACTAAGGTATGGGTGGAACATTACGGTTACGAGGAAACAAAAAAATCCGTCTACGAATCAATGCGTAAATTACAGACGGAATATATTGACCTTATGTTACTTCATCAGCCGTTCAGCGATTATTACGGTGCGTATCGTGCATTGGAAGAACTCTACAACGAGGGCTTTCTGAAAGCTATCGGCGTATCGAATTTCTATCCTGACAGGCTTGTTGATATTGCAAGTTTCGCCGATATTGTACCTATGGTGAATCAGGTGGAAACACACCCGTTCAATCAGCAGACGGAAGCGAAAAAGTGGATGGATAAATATGACGTACAGATTGAAGCGTGTGCTCCTTTCGGTGAGGGCAGAGGAGGTCTTTTTGAAAATCCTGTACTGACTGCAATCGGCGAAAAATACGGTAAAACGACTGCTCAGGTAATGCTTCGGTGGAATATCCAGAGAGGCGTTGTTGTACTGCCGAAATCAACACACATTGAACGTATGGAACAGAATTTCAACATATTCGATTTTACACTTGACAATGAAGATATGTCGGTAATCGCCTCACTCGATAAGAAAACAAGTTCTTTCTTCTCGCATTATGACCCTGCAATGGTGGAATGGTTTGCAAAAATGGTTGAGGAACGCAAGAACAATCACGACAGTTCGAAGGAAAAGAAAAACTGGTAAAAATTTAACTGAAAAGCTGTCTGTATGAATAAATACGGACAGTTTTTTTGTTGATACTTGAAAATATTACAGGATTATGCTATAATTATACCGTAATATCCGGAAAGGCGGTAATATTTATGTATAATCCACAACTCGAAACCTTTATAAAAGTAGCGGACTGCGGAAGTTTCAACAAAGCGTCGGAAGAATTATATATTTCTCCACCGGCTGTCATAAAACAGATAAATCTTCTCGAATCCTCACTTAATCTGCGGTTGTTTGTACGTACTCACAGGGGGCTTGTTATGACAGATGCCGGAAAATCTCTTTATCATGATGTAAAGTATATCATAAGCTATTGTAATGAATCCGTCAACCGTGCAAGAAACGCAATGCAGAAAGATGAGGCTGTCATAAGAATCGGTACATCTCCTATGACCCCTGGACAGTTTTTAATGGATATGTGGTCAAGTATTCATGCAATTTGTCCCGACTTGAAATTCCAGCTTGTTCCGTTTGAAAATAACCCTCATAATTCCGTAGAGATTTTAAAGAATCTCGGAAAAAATATCGATATTGTAGCAGGTCTTTTTGATGACAATTTTCTTAAAGTAAGGAAATGTAACGGTCTCTTACTTTCCTATGAACCGATAAGATGTGCGGTTTCAATTTACAACGAACTCGCACAGAAATCACAACTTGATGTTTCTGATTTATACGGCAGAAATCTTATGATTATACACAGAGGTTGGAATAAATGCCTTGATATTATGCGTGATGACCTGATTTTGAATCATTCACGGATAAATATTGTTGACTTCGATATGTTCTCACTGAACGCTTTTAATCAGTGCGAAAACAGTGACAATATTATGATAGCTATTGATAACTGGGCAAATGTACACCCCTTGTTGAAAGTTCTGCCGGTAGACTGGAATTACTGTATTCCGTTCGGACTTCTTCATTCTCCCGAACCCTCCCCTAATGTAAACCGTTTTCTTAAAGCTGTACGTCAGATAAAACCTGCTCCGGAGTGTAAACCTAAAGATTAATACTGAATAACTAATCGGAACTTCTCAGAGAGTTCCTTTTGTTTTATAATATTCAGGATATAATATTATTATAAACATACATAATAAATTCTTCCGGAGTTGGTACAGTACCATTTTTTGATATGAATTTCAGAATTTTAATATTCTCTGGTGAGCTATTTTTCATTGCTTCTTCAATAGTTAAAGTTATTTCTTTCTTTACATTCTTAACAGTCGTATTATTATTTTTTGCGACCTGACGAAAAATTTTTTCTATATCTTTCATATCGAATCTTCTTTCTGTAATAACTAATAGTTAGTGTAACATACTAATAGTTATATGCCAATAGCAAAATAAAAGAAATCTGTCGAAAAAACAGATTTCTTGTCTGAAACGTGTAAATTCAGAATGATTTATCGGAATATTCAAGCATTGTTTCAATAACAGCGTAAATTTTCTGTTGTTCTTGCTTGGAAAGTTCGGAAATCCTGTCCATAATAACCGAATTTTTAACACAATATGATTTTGTAACCAAATCGCATAAAATCATGTCAGAAGTAATTTCAAAAGCATTTGCAATCCTGATAAGTGAATTGAGAGACGGAATTTTTTCACCACGTTCTATCATACTTATATAATTTGTACTTAAATCAGTTTTTTCCGCAAGGCTTTCCTGACTGATATTCTTAAGATTTCTGAAATGCCTTATATTTCTGCCGATTGAAGTCATATCCATTTTTATCGCCCACCTGATAGTTATATTTATACACTATCAGTATATACTATTTAAGTTGAAATTTACACAAACTATAAGTGGGTTATAATTACTGTTAGTTATATAAAATCGATCATTTTTTATTGGGCTTTCCATTTCAAGAAATTCTGTTTTAAAGTCAAGAGATAAAATAGTTGAATGGATAGCGGATTCAGGTTACAGGAAAAAGGAAGATGATTCCCCGAAAAATCTTGTTGCGTACTACTCCGCAAGTGGTACTACCGAAAAAATAGCGACTTATATCGCCGACGCAATGAACGCCGATTTGTTCGAGATAACACCAGTAAACGAATACACAGATTCTAATTTAAACTGGACGGATTCGGAAAGCCGTGTTGTACGTGAACATAATGACCTCGCAAATGTACACATAGAACTTATAAAGAATACGCCTGATAATTTTGATACGTACGATAACGTATTTATAGGTTATCCGATATGGTGGCAGGAAGCGTCATGGGTTGTCAACGATTTTGTCACGGAGAACGATTTCACCAGAAAAAATGTAATTCCGTTCTGCACTTCCATAAGTTCGCCGTTAGGGGAAAGCGGTACGAAACTTGCTGAAAAATCCGGCACGGGAAACTGGCTTGACGGTATCAGATTCACGAGCAGGTCAACCGCAGAAGACGTACAGAAATGGGCGAAAAGTCTTGATTTAAAAAAATTGATTCAGATAAACCGTTGATTCTTTATTTAACACGTCCGGAGACAGACGGCACAGATGCAAATACAAGTGCAAGTCGTGTGATTGTTGATGGCAAAAATCATTGAAAAAATACAGATGCAGATGTAAGAACAGACGGTCTTAATATTTCAAGAACTGTTATAGCAACTTCTGAAGAAAATATTGTAAACTGGCTTGAAAAAATAAGCATGAAAAAAGCATCATAAAAAATCAGATATTCCCTTAATATACAAAAGGCTGTTTGTTTACACAGACAGCTTTTTGTTATATAATAATAGCATAAAAATTCAGGAGGTAACAGAATGTCAAGGTATCGGTAACTGATGACGGAAAAATTTATCTGACAGCAGGTATTGAAGATAAATTTTCGCTGAATAATATATACGGAAATTTACAGACGGAAATGATTTAAATATGAAAACACAGAAAATATTGATTATCGCTTGTATTGTGATATTTATTCTCGGTATAGTCGGAAGTATTTTCATGATATTGAAACCTCACGGACAAACCGTCAGATAATACAGAACAGATTATGGAAATGTTCATAAAGAAATATCAGAAAAATGGAGGTATATATCCTGATTCCCAGTGGGATAAAGTAAAAAACTGTGAGATTAAAATTTTTAACGTGTGAAAATAAAATACTCGATTTTGGAGTGAAATTCCAATTTTGAGGGTTTTTAAATTTTCATTTATCACTATTGCCGTTATTGTTTCCTACATTTCCGGTTTGAATTGAATGTCCTTCACTTGCGAATGGTTCAGATTGTGAATCAGTTTTTTTAACGTGTGTACGGTGACCCTTTCCGCCAATGTCGTGAGTAAGAAATTCACGTCCGTTATCAACATATATACATTTTGTCACTCCAAAACGCATTATTCCGTGTCTGAGTGCGAGTATCGTTGACTGTGAATCCGGACTTTCTGTAATATTCCAACCGGTCATAACACCGGATTTTGCATCAAGAAAAGCCGTCAGATAAAGCAGGTGAATATTACCATTTTCGTCATACGACTGTATATCGAAAGTGTGGGTATCTGCAATCCAACAATCATTAGCTTCGAGATTATCATACATTAGTCTTACGGTAACACAGCGAAACGGTCGGCTGATTTTCGTCAAGCCATTCGTACAGAAAAGCATTCCATACAGGTTCAGGAATAGTGTTTTTGTTCCTGTTTCATGCACCACGAACGCCTAAAATTCCGTCAAAATCGTCGTTTTTGTAGGCATTCCACTTGCGATAAAGCATACGTTCGCTTATCTCGATACCCTCGTATTTCAGACGACATTCACCTACAAAGTTTTTATCAAATTCTGTCTTGCTCTTGTACTGTAAACGTCTGCTCTGCCACTCTTTCAGGAGTTCGCACCAGAAGTTAAGTCGTTGGCGTTCTTCGTCTGAAAGTTCTTCAAAAAGTCTTGACGGTTTCTTTGCTTTTTGTGGTTTTTCGGGCTTATTCTCCGTAAGTTCAGGTGCAATGCCTGTATCTTTTTTCAATCGGGAGTAGTATTTGGCTTGCAAATCCTCTGGTAAAGCCGATACAGTTGAGTATCTGTTCTGTTTGGAGTTTTCCGTTTTTGCAAAGAGTTTTTATATATCTCTCGGAACACTCTTTTTATTTTGCTACTTCTGCTACTGTTAAGTAGTCCATATCTTCTCCTTTCTGCCGGAGCAGGAACGCCCCGACAAAAATTTCTTCTTAGGTATTGACATTTTTGCTTTTTCATGATAAACTTAGAATGTACATTAAAGGAAGTGGGTTTCTTCTTTTAACGTGCTGTTCTCCAGTTTCAGGGTGCTAATCACGTGGTCGAAATGATAGCCCTGAAGCTGGATTTTTTCTAAGTACTTAATCAGCCGTTCATTGATGTTCATAAATTTCTGCTTGCTGATTCTCACAGTGTCCGGAAGTTCCGCATCAAGTTCCATGCCGGTGATAAACTCGGAAGTCGCCTGCTCCAGTTCAAGAAGTTCGACAGTGATTTTATACTGCGATTCAACATTTCCATGAAGTTCGCTACTCATTACCATACCGGAGAGCGAATTTACAGCGGATACAACACTGTTCAGATACGCCTGTGCCTTGCATAAAAAGTACCTCTTTTCAGTTTTCAAATTTCTGTCAGTCTTTCGACTGGTGGGACAGGGCTTTTGAAGTGATGCCCTTCAGAACACTGTATTTTTCAGACTGCTTTTCTGTCATCAAACAAAAGATAATCAACGCTGATATTCAGGGAAGTTGCTATGTTTATAATCATCTGCATTGACGAATTGAAATGACCACGTTCCAGACGTGAGATATACGGTTGCGTAGTGTGAACACGTTTTGCAAGTTCTGTCTGTGTATAGCCGAGTTCTTCACAGTGGATTCTTATTTTCTGTCCGAATGTCATAAAATCACCTCCGTTCTATTTACTTTTCAATTTGTTTATGATAAAATATAAATGTTTTTTTATACCCTTGAATATTACTACCATTAATATTATATACCCTAATCAAGGGAAAAGTTGAGTTCATTTCCCTTAATTAAAGGAAAGTTTATTTATTATACAAAAAAGGAGTGTAAATATTGTGTATAATTCACAAGAAACAGTAAAAAGAATTAAAATCCAAGCAAAAGCAAAAAAATTACTATAACCCAGTTATTAATTGAATGCGGTTTAGGAAAAAATACTATTGTTAAAATGAATAACGGCACTGATATTTCATCACAAAATCTTGCTAAGATTGCTGATTATCTTGAAATCTTTGTTGATTATCTTTTAGGCAGAACCGATGAGGATAATGTCAATAAGTTTTTCAAATTTTATTGGCAGAAAACTACACAAAGTTTTTTCAACGAATTTGTATAGTTCTGCCAATAACATCCGATAAGGCTATTAATTTTTCTTTTCAGACTTTGTTTCTTTGGATTTTCCAATGCTTCTGAGAATAATTCCAATCAGAAGAAATGCCAGTCCGAAAACAACCGTTTTATGCTGCCAATGAAAAGCCGTTCAAAGATTTCAGCCTTTTTTTCTTTCAGCAAAGCAATTTCAGACTCAATTTTTGTTATATCTGAAAA
>JAIDCY010000063.1 GCA_029055625.1 Ruminococcus sp.
AAGCGGAAAAATTTCACATATTGAATTTACAGAAAGGAACTCCGGAAACAATGAAGAATCAGATAAAGGGTTGCGTCAGGATTAATGCGAGCGGAAAAAATCTGTATAAATTCATAAATGCCCTGCATGAAAGTGATGTCGACTGTTTTTCACAATACTGTCGTAACGATATATTTTATTCTGAAATATATCGCCGTGACCTGAAAGAAGTTCAGGAAATAGCGGAGAATCTGAATATAGAAGTTACCAGTTTTGAATACGATACTATTTCTTCAGCGATTATTCGGCATAAAAAGCGATTCGGAATAATTGCGGGAATAATTTTCGTATTTGCGATATCGCTTTATTTTTCCGGAATCATAATGACGATAGAAATTCAAGGCAATTCAAAAGTCAGCGAGACCACCATAATTAACGCCCTCGAAACGCTGAACATCAAACAGGGTACGCCGATTAAGGACATCAATTTTCCGTACTGCGAAAATGAATTACGCCTGATGATTGACGACGTTGCATGGGCAGGTATGCACATTACAGGTAATCGGGTAGTCGTGGAAGTGACGGAAATCGTCGAGAAACCGGAAATGATTAACGAAAGAATCCCTTGTAATGTGGTGTCGTCGCACGATGCGTATATAACGTATACGTCGGTTTATGACGGTCAGTTAATGCACAAGGTAGGTGATTACGTGCCTGTTGGTACAATGTTGATAAACGGCGTCACGAAAGATGAAACCGGTCATATAAATCTGCATCACGCAATGGGTAAGATTACCGGTACTTACGAGGAAACCGTTACTTTTGAGGGAAGTTATAAGGTCAGACAGTACAACCCTACCGGCGAGACGTTCAGTCAGAAATTTCTGAAAATTTTCAGTTTTGAAATTCCTGTTTCTTTCGGGAAAAATAAGTTTGAAAATTTCACCACCGACGAAACCGAAAAATATTTAAAAGTTTCGGGAAAAACTGTACCAGTTGGGATAGTACGCAACACTTACACGGAAACGGAACTTTCAGAAATAACCTACACGGAAGAAGAACTTTCCGCAAAAATTATGGAAAAAATTTATCTTTATGAAAAAAATTTCCTCGACGACGATATAAAAATCCTCGAAAGAGATATAAAAACTCAGAAAAAAGAAGAATCGCTTGAATACATAGTCACGTACAAACTGGAAGGCGACATCTGCGAACAGAAAGAAATTTTAATTAAATGAAAAAAATATATATTTTCTTCGTCTTTTTTGTCCTTTGAAATCACTTATATATGAAAGGTCTTACCGGACTTTTCATAAAATCATACGAAAGGACAAAACATATGAAAAAAATATCAATGATAATCGCATTGCTTGCCGTACTGAATACGTGGTCATGCGGTCAGAAAACAGACGACGTAAATCCACCCACTCCGCCTGTCGAGGAAGAAACGTCGGAAACCAAAACTCTTAACGTTGCCAGTATCATAACCAATTTTGCGAATGTAAAAAAACAGATTGACAAAAAAATGAGTTGCGATGTAAATATAAAATTCTACCCAGGAGGCGACAATTCAGACCCTTTTGAATTACTTAATCTCGATATACTTTCCGGTGAAGATATTGATGTTATATACGCTGGTGCTGATGATATGCGACAGTTTATAAAGAACGGTTATTTAACTGACCTCTATCCGATTCTGGAACAGTCGGAAACTCTCAAAAAAGAAGATTTTTTACCGAATGTCTTATCAGGATTGGAAGTAGACGGAAAACTTCCGGCAATATGCGATAACTGGATTTTATATACAGCCGTCGCAAAAACGGAGAACGTCGGGGAAAATATGGAAAACTGGACTTCGGAGCAGGCTTTGAATGCGTTCTATAATATGCCGGACGGTATGGAATATTTTCTTGACAAGGCGTGGATGGAATATGACCTGCCGAACTATCTGATAAATCGTGTTGAAACAGATGCCGTCGACTACAGAAATAATACCTGCGATTTTGGCGGAGCTTTTCTTGAAATGCTTGAAAGTATCAATAATCTGCCGGAATTTCAGCCATATGAACCTATCGATAATTGCAATTTTATAAAAAACCGCTCACTTGTCAGCGATATATATTTTTCCGGAATAAACGCCATATTGACACAACAGACTTATACATGGTTCGGTGGTGCTGATGTAACTTTTATCGGCTATCCGTCGGAAAGCGGTAAGGGATATGTTACGGACGCTTTTTCCGCACTCGGAATACCTGAAATGAGTTCCGAAAAACAAGAGGCTTATGAATTTATAGAACTTATGTTAAATGATAATTCAGTAAATAAAGACTGGCTGTACAAGATGCCTGTTACCGAAAAACAACTCACTGACCAGTTAAACGAAAGCAAATATAATAATATGTCCGTACACTGTCCGCAGAATCTCCCCGACAGTGAAGAACAGATAGAGATTTCCGAAGAAGCTATTGAGCAGGCTATTGAATATCTCCGCAATGTTGAATTTGAACCGTATACTTCCGAAGAAGTGGAAAGAATAGTTTTAGAAGAATATCATAAATGTCTGGCAGGCGAGATAACGCCACAGAAATGCGTTGATAATTTAAATAATCGTGTTTCAATATATCTCAGCGAGACGGAATAACCTAAAAAAAGCCCCATAAGTTCAGACTTACGGGGTTTAATCTGTCAATTAATTTTCGCACATATCGCAGGCTTCTTCGGCATCCATTCCGCCGAAAATAATGCCGGTTATACCGTTTGCGTAACGCTGGAAAGTTGCGGAAGCTATAACTATACCGTTCATTATTACTGTTGAACCGGGGAGATTGTCTTCACAGTCAACGTAAACTCTGTAGCGTATTTCGCCGTCGTCATAGTCCATTTCAAAATTGCCACACCTGAGACCGTAATTGGCACGAGTAAGGAATTCCGCCATTTCAGCCATTATATCCGCATCATCGACATCTGAACTTACCGGTGAGATTGCATAGATTACGAAATCGTCTTCATTTACTTTAATAATATAGAAAAGGTTTTTAATCTTGCTTTTTATATTGAGGTCAAACCTGAAAACCCCTTTTTCCCTGTTAAATTCAAAATTCCAGTCGTCATCTATAAGAGTTTTGTTTATACACTCTGCGATTTCCTTTGAATAATCCATAAAAAAACACTCCTTAAATTTAGTATATGTATAATTATAACATAATTTTTTAATAAAATCAAGAGCAAATATTAAAAACAGAGAAAAATATTTTTAAAAAATC
>JAIDCY010000064.1 GCA_029055625.1 Ruminococcus sp.
TTTATATATTACAGACGAACTTTTATATAAATATAAATACATTTATTTTTTTACCGTAGGCTTTTCCTGTTATGCTGAATTTTATTTTAATTTATTTTTATAAAATTCTTCAGCCATGATTTCTACTTTTCCTATCAATTTTAATTGTTCCCTTTCTGAAAGTTGGTTAAAAATATTTAATAATTCCTTTTCGTTTTCTGTTAATCTGTTAGTTTCAGAAGTTGTTTCTTTGCCCGTTAAAAGATAATCCATACTAACTTCCAGATAATCGGCAATAATTTTTAAATTGTCAACAGATGGGTATTTTTCACCTTTTTTCCATTTGCCGATTGCATTTTGTGAAATGCCAGTATCTTTTGAAATCTGACAAGCAGTTATTTTTCTTTCTTTAAGTAATTTTGTTAATATTTCGTGAAATTCCATAAATTTTTACTCCTAATTTCGTCAAAAATCAGCTGTGTATCAGCTATTAATATTCTACACTATTTTTGTTATAAAGTCAACAAAAGGAGACGCAAAAAAATAAATTTTACCGGAATAAACAGACGGTTATATTGATTTTGATTACTTGTAATTCTCATAATAAACAAAATCGGAAGTTCTTTTTGAACTTTCGTTTTTTTTATTTGTTTAAATCATATAAAATTACTGTGCATTTTTTGTTACTTCCTACAAACTTGCGGAAAACTTCGTCTTTTCCGGATATTAAAATCACTTACATATAAAAACAAAAATATACCGTTCATGTATTTTTTCACACAAACCGTTTCCGATATGCTATAATACAATCACCGGAGCAGGTACGAAAGGACGGTGATTTATTTGTTCCGTAATCTCGCTGAAGATATTTAAACGAAAGGACGATTTTTAAATGAAAAAATTTACTGTTTTATTGATGGCTTCTGTTATGATGCTGTCGGGTTGTACGAAAAAAAATGATACTCCTGTAATCACTGACAATACAGAAAACTCTGTCACTACTGAAAAGACCAGTACTGTTGCAAAGACTTCGGAAAGCAATAACAATGATATACAGTATATAGGAAATTACAGTTATTATCAGAATGGTGTCGCTTATCAGGCAGGTAGCGTACCAAATAATACGGAAATGTTTCTTGATTTCGATTCTATGGAAAAAGCATCGTTATGTGCCGTCCCTAATTGCAATCATATGACTTCAAGTTGTCTGGCAAAAAGTATGGGACGTTACGAACCTATATTCTACAACGATTACATCTACTTCTTTTCCACTAACGGCGGTCAGGTACGTGAAACGCCTGACGGTAGCGAATTTTATATTGATTCAAGTCTGAAAAAATCATCTCTCGATTCCTATGAAGTGCAGACCGTCTGCGAATTTCACGACTGCGTACCTCATGAAACTTCAAATTACGTACTATATGATAATGAACTCTTTTTCGTCGCAGACGACCGAGGAGCAGTAAAAGACGATTACGGGAATTATTCGTGGGGTAATTCCGGCGGTGACTTCTTTTTATGTAGCGTTAATCTCGATACTTACGAGTACACAAATTACGGCAGTATCTGTGATGACGATAAGGTATATGACGGTGCGAAAAATTCGAGGGGTTCAAATATACGTGGCGTTTATGACGGCAAAATGTACATTACCCACTCTTTCATAAAAGACCAGAATGCTGATTCCACTTCTGATGATTACTGGACTAACTGGATTTTTGAGTTCAATTTTGATACTAAATCATGGAAAAAATCTGATTTGAATTTCCCCGTATTCATGAATCAGGACTGTTATATATCCTACGATATGGATGACAAAACGGCAAAAGTAATCTGGCAGGGTGAGGAATTTGAATTTAATCTCGGTTTCGATATCTATTCTTTCCGCCTGTCCCTGTGTAGCGAGTTCAACGGAAAAGTATTTTTCCCTACCGTTGACAAGTGGTTTGATTTGAAAGACCTGTCAGAGCATTCTATGGGTGAGTATGCGGATTATGAAGTAATCGGCTACAGAAATGACAGTTACATTTTACGCAAAGAGGGTAAAATTGCAAAAATTACAGAAAATGAATTACTGTCGCTGTGAAAAGAGGTGAAACTATGAAAAAAATACTATCAGTAATATCCGGAATAGTTTTACTGACCGGCTGTCGGTCGTACCGGAGCAGGCAGGCGTGACGGATTATAATAAGCCTTACTACATCAACAGATACTGTAATATCCATGAAAACGGTCTTATTTACGAAAAATATGATATTATAAGATATATGAATCTCGATACTATGCAGGATACCATACTTTATAAAGGAGGTTACTATGAATACGCTTGAACTTAGTAAAATAAATAAACATTACGGTAAGAAAAAGTACGCTCTGTGCGATTTTACTTTTACTTTCACCAACGGTATTTACGGTCTGCTCGGTCCTAACGGAGCAGGTAAGTCAACCCTGATGAACATTATTACAGATAATCTTCTGCCCGATAAGGACGGCGGTAAAATCCTATGGAACGGTACGGAAACAAGAGTATTAAAAGAAAAATTCCGGAGCAGGCAGGGCTTTATGCCACAACAGCAGAATCTTTACGAAAACATGACAGCACATACTTTTCTTCAATATATTTCCGCTCTGAAATGTCTTGACAAGAAAACAGCTGAAAATGAAATTTCTGAAATCGTTGAACGTGTTGAACTCACCGAAAGTATAGATAAAAAAATAGGTGGATTTTCAGGTGGAATGAAACAAAGAGTTCTGATAGCATCTGCATTACTCGGAAATCCCGATTTAATCATACTTGATGAACCAACAGCAGGACTTGACCCGAAACAAAGAGTAATAATAAGAAATATCCTGTCGGGTCTCGGCGAGGAAAAAATTATAATAATATCAACGCATATTGTATCTGATATTGAACCTATCGCTAAGGAAATTCTTTTCATAAAAGGCGGTCATCTGATAGACAGCGGAACGATTCCCGAACTGATTGAAAAAGTAGAAATTCCCGAAAAATCACTTGAAAATCTTTATATGCAGTATTACGGAGAGATACAAAAATGAAAGTATTATTAACAGAATTAAAAAAACTTTTCAGTAATAAGATATTTCTTATGATAATAGTGTCTGTGTTTGTACTAAATGCATATCTTGTTTTCAGAACCGCTAATTACGGTGAAGCAACTCCGGCAGATTATAAGATGATATATTCTGAAATAGACGGTCTGTCTGATACCAATAAACTCGCATGGTTTAATGAACGTACAAACGATTTCACCGGACAGTATCGCTATAACTGGAATTTGATGTATGAGTTACAGGAAGACTGTGATAATGTTGTAAATTACAGTGAATATCTTGAAAATATAAAATCTCAGGCGGATTCAATGACAAGTGTTTCAATTTTTGCAAAACCTGATACTTTCAATTACAGAAGTATTGTCCGAACTCCACCGGCTTACGAAAATGTACAGAATGTCAAGCCTGTCTTCGATATGTCACAAGGTATCGTTTCAGCTACAGATAACAATTTTACGGATGTTTTCTGCGGTTTCGTGATTCTTTTTGCAACCCTCATCATAATGATTGCAGACAGGGAGCAGGGTTTATCCGGACTTCTTTTTTCATTGAAAAGAGGCAGAAGCTATCTGATATACGTTAAACTCCTGACCCTGATTTCCGTCATTTCCAGTATGGTACTGTTTCTTTATACCGAAAATTTTATTCTGAACTCATATATTTACGGTCTCGGTAATCTGTCAAGACCCATACAGTCCGTCAGCGGTTTTATCGGTTGCAATCTTAATATGTCCGTCGTCGGTTACCTCTTTTTATACCTGCTCTTTAAAATTTTTGCCCTTACAACTTCCGGAGCAGTCCTTGCTCTTATAGCGGTTAATACTAAAAATATCGTGTCTTTTTACGGTATATCGTCGGTTATATTCATAACGGAAGGTCTTGCATACGTGAAAATTCACCCCCTGTCAGTCTACAGCATTTTCAGATACATAAATTTAATTTCTTTTACTAAAGTAAACGAAATTTTCTGTAATTACAAAAATATAAACCTGTCTCTTATAAAAATCTCA
>JAIDCY010000065.1 GCA_029055625.1 Ruminococcus sp.
GTATTATTACATTGTTTTATTATATTTTTCAGTCTGTCATGCATAAGAGGAACGGAAAGACATATTATATCCCTGAAAAGTTTATCAACTTCCCATGGGTCAAAATCGGGTTCATCAAGAAGCATTCCGTAATTATCAAAAACCTTTTCAGTAAATTCATTTGCGGAAGAAACAGCCCTTTTTCCATATATCATCGCATTTTTCATACAGTAAGACACAAGCAGGTCTGCATTTTCGTCAAAAAGCCTGTAAAACTCCCGGAAATCGTCTTTTTTTAATCTTTCGTTTAAAGTGTCCGCTTTCGTTACCGCAAACATTATCCTTGGTTTTTCCGTCAGAAAATCCATTGTTTCTGAAAGTTTTTTCAGTGTATTTTCAATATGGCTTCTGTCATTTTCTACCAGTTTTTCAGAATCCACCGTCACAAGTATTACAGAAATTTCTGTCAGCCAAAGTTCATTGATATTGCTTTTGCCGGTTATGTTCATGAACTCAACCATTCCGCAGTATTCATTATTTATTTTCATTTCAAGATTTATACTATCGGGAACTTCATGCAGTATGGAAGCAAAAATTTTTTTAAGGTCAAAATTTTCCGTTATCTTATGGGAAAAAATCATATTTTCCCCGATTACATAGCTTTTTTCCGTCATTTCCGCATTGTGTTCAATTCCGGAAAGAGACCATATAACATTATCAAGCGATACAGCATTTACCATAAGTCTGTATATCAGGGAGGCAATAAGAGTTTTCCTGCCGGAATATTCGTCGCCGACAACATATATTCTGTTTACACCGTCATTTTCCATAAATCACCTTTTTTTCTTCACCACTTCATTTAATTCAGTTACATTTGCACGATGGATATTGTTTATTGTGGCGGAAAATCTGTCGTTTAATGATGCAATGGAATTTCTGCACTTTTCGAGTGCGTTTTTCTGACTTTCCAGTATTTCAGAATTTTTTCTTAATCTTGCCCTGTCAGCTCTCGACATCAGGAAGCCCCTCAGCTGATGCCTTATTTCTGAAAGTTCGGTTTCCTTGTCTGATATTATTCTTGTCAGGGAATTTGAAATACAGAAAAGTATGGCATTGTCTATATTTTCCGCCTGAATATCCGCATTTTCCACAATATGATTATCTTCGTCGGTATTATTTGTGTTGCCAACAGCTGAAACAGGTATTATTCCCCATGAATCGTTATTACTGTTCATACAGGTAAACATCTTCCTGTAAACTTTTTCATATAATATATTGCTTATACCGGCAAAATTAGAAGTTTTCATCATATCGGGGATTTCGTGATGGTCTGATTTTGTCATTGCGATAAGAGTGGTAAGAGGTTTGTTGTTTGATTCCGTTATTGCCTTGATGTTCGGAAATATCATATTCACCATATTTGCACCGAGTTCACGTTGAAGAGAGAATATATTATCTGAATGTCCGGCAATTATCGACATATCCGCCATAATTATAATTGCATCACTCTGGGCGATATTACTGCAAAGCTGTTTCAGATTACTTTGCATTGCCTCATTATCCGGATTATCTATAAGTTCTCCGGCGTAGTCAACTATTGCTATTCTGCAACATTGTATGCCGTCTATAAGCAAATCAAAGACAAATTCTATTGAATCCGTTGTTGAATTTACGAATCCACCATTAGGAGCGTCAGGTTCATTGCTCAGAAGATACTGCGATAAAAGAACGGCATTATTAATAGCACTTTCAACTACTTCACCGTCCGTGAAAAATGAATTTGTATTCCTCGTCTCTACCGCATTAAGCAGTATTGAACTGCTTGTCCCTCCTGTGCCGAAAACTACATTATTTACCATCATTGACTGTACTATACCAGACAAAAACGAAGTTTTCCCGCTTCCCGAACCACCAAGCATAGAAATACGGATAATATCTTTTTCCATAATTACCTCCAGTTTATAATATTTTTTATCATGATAATACCTATAGTTATAAATTCCGTTATTTTCAGAAAAAGTGCAATTCTCCGTATATGGTTCATACCTCTGAATATACCGGAAACAAATTGTTTTATCGTCACTAACGATACACACACCGAAACAACAGCTAATATCCCGAATATCAGAAAAGCAATCAAAGGTATCTCCTGAACGTTTCCGTAAAACATATCACATAAAAGTTTTACGCCTGCATATGATGCTATAT
>JAIDCY010000066.1 GCA_029055625.1 Ruminococcus sp.
ATAAATAGTCTATTATCTCCCCTGCCGTAACCATTCTGTAACCTTTTATACAATGGTTAACCAATGTTCTTAAACAGCGGTAAAAACTGCCTATATACTATCATTGCAATATATTTGATAAATATAAAAAATCCCGACTGAACGCATCAGTCAGGATTTATGCCTGCTCCGGTGTGGGATTACATCATATAATATATTTTTGAGTATCTGTAACGCATTTCAAGTCGTCGCATATTGCACGTATTATGAACACTGGAATATAACGAAGTGATATAGTTTGACGTTCAGAATGAATAATAAAATATTCTCTGAATATAAAATTTTATATTTTAACTTAGTGTTTTTGTGGTCTGAGAGCGTCTAATTAGTAGAGGGAAGCAAAAAGGTATATCCGAAAGGAGTTTTTATGGATAACGGTGCAAGTAGCTACCGCCGTTTCCTTGATGGTGATGATACTGGTATGACGGAAATCGTCCGTGATTATAAAGACGGTCTTATGTTGTATCTGAACAGTTATATCAACAATCTTAGTATAGCGGAGGAGTGTGTACAGAATACTTTCATTAAACTTGCAATCAAAAAGCCGGCTTTCAGAGGGGAAAGTTCTTTCAAGACGTGGTTATATAAAATCAGCAGAAATATAGCAGTCAGTCATATCAGAAAAGTTTCAAGGCATCGGAAAGCATTACTTGATGAATGTGAAAATCTGGTTGCGGAAACTGACCTCGAAAACGAATATCTGAAAGAAGAACAGAAAATTATGGTACATCGAGCAATACGCAGGTTGAAAAAGGAATATCAGCAGGTACTTTATCTGACCTATTTTGAAGATTTCAGCAATGCGGAAACTGCCGTAATTATGCGGAAAAGCAGAAAACAAGTTGAAAATCTCCTGTATAACGCAAGAAAAGCAATGCGGTCAGAACTGGAAAAGGAAGAATTTCATTATGAAGAGTTATGAGGAAATGGCGAAGTACGTTCTTGAAGTCCGTGATGAATATGTCAGGAAGAAAAAGAAACGTCAGACTGTTATAAGGAAATATGCTCCTGTAGTTTCCGGTTTCTGCATAGCCATGATTGTCGGATTCGGTGCATGGCAACATATGAATAAGTTTCCTGATATTCAGATGGAATCATATAATACTGAAATAATATCTGACTTCACGGAAACGACATCATCTACAGATACAACATACGAACATACAACGGAAAAAATTACGGAACATTATACAGCAGCTCCGATAATAACTCAAGAAATCACTACCGAAGAAATCATAGTAATTGATACTCCGGTATACACGACAACAAGCGAACCTGCCCCGGAAACGGAATTTTTAACATCAGCGGAACTGACAGTTACAGAAGAACTTCCTGTTATAACTGATACCACTATAATTACCGAACCTGTAGTTACGGAAGAAATAACAACTGACATAATTACTGAATCTGTTATTACAGAAGAGGTAATAACGGATTATGTTATTACTGAACCAGTCACAGAAGAAATAGTCACCGAACCTGTTATTACTGAAAATTTCATTACTGAACTTGTAACAACCGATATGACACAGACTTCTATTCCCGACGAAGTTTCAGAAGTAACAACTACCGTTTCAAATACGCTTCAATGGGAAGAAATGACGATAAATCAGCAATACAATATGGCGGAATTTGGTACGCCGTCAGTTTTCTATATGACCGCAGACAAAGAAGTATCTGTCGAAGAAATCGGTGACTTCATAAGTCAGGCTTACATGAGCGGTTACGATTACCACACCGATACCTATTACCACTGCTATACCGATGCTTTCCGGCTTACTGACAGCAATGATATTGCAATAAGATTTCAGGACGATGATAAATATTATTTATATACTCAATGTATGAATTAAATTTGGAAATAGGAAAGGAAGTGATATGAAGTCATCATTTTAGTCCGTATAAATGTAAAAAATAAATGGAGGAAATTAATATGAACAAAAATAAATTCAGAAAATTTATTTCTGGAGTAACTGCAATTTTAATGACTGTTTGTTGCGTTCCCAGTTCTGCATCTGCTATAAATGTAACAGGAATGATTGATTATGACACTTTAACTGAAACTGATATTAACTTGGCTATGCAGACTTCTATTCCGAGAATGATATGGGCATTAGAAAATAAACCGGAATATCTAGGCATTGAGGTAAATGGAACTGTTGAAATCAGCGATTATTTTACCATTGCCGATATTGAAAATGGAATATTACATGAGAACAAATCGATTGTTTATTATCCAATTTCTGTTGATAACGATATAGTTCTATTATTACACTTATAAAAAGTGATGGAAAAGTAACAACCACTATAGGTCAAGATTTTGCTCCTCAGTTGTCAGATGAATTTAATAATAACGAAGCTATAACACTTCTTTCTGTTGACCACTCCAGCATTATTGCATTTCACGAAAGTGGTAATGCTAATATTTTGAGTTCTGATGGTACTTTGAATGATAATGCACTCTATGATATTGTTTATTCACAAATTGAGTATAATGTAAATGTTACTGATAAATTTACACTTGATGAGAATGAAGTTTTTGAATATACACTTCCTGCTGAAAAAATTGTTAATATGTATTCAGAAAAAGTTGAAAATCTTCGGGAAAACTATTATGTTAACAGTACGATTATTTCTGAAGATGTAATTGAACATGGAGATATAGATTTCACAGTGCTAAACAATAGTTTGATTGCTCCCGATAATACACTCATTTCTTATAATCCAACAGCTACAGCAGTTGGTGATTATCTTGACCAATATGAAATTGTTCCACAAGGTTCTCTGCCGATTTGTTGGGCAGCTACAATTGCTTCAATTCTAAGATGGGAAATGCCAGATATATATGCTGGTTATACCGGCACTGATGTATGTGATTACTTAGGACATAGTTATACTGGTGCTTTTGATAAAGACGTTGATAAATATCTTAAAACATTTTTAACTCCTTATAATGATAATTATATTCCAACATATACTTCAAATGCTTATCAAGAAACTGAAATAAGACAAATTATCAATAATGAAGATGCTGCTTATATGAGTGCTAAAGGTGCAACTGGTGGACGACACGCAACAGCATTGTGTGGATATTTAAAATTTTCTGATAATACTTTTGCCGTAAGACTTATGAATCCTGGAAACGGAACATTTCAGCTTTCTGACCGTAGTTATAGTAGTACAACATTTCGCTATGCATACAACGGAACATACTTCACATGGGATAGAAGTGTTCGTTTCTATTATCGTCATGCCTGATTTACAATGTTATATATATTTTCAGTGAGGTGAATATAATGAAAAAGAAAATATTAATATCAATAATATCTGCTTTAACTTGCTGTATTGGAGCAGTTTCTACACTAGCAATTGATTTTAAAAGTGCTGCAGAAGGCAATAACAGAGATAAAGTATATGACAGTTCTCTCATTCTGGACGAAGAAGTAGCTGATACTCTGATTTCCCTCAATAACTATATGTATCAGAATGACATATCTGGTTATACCACTTTACTGGAAGACAAACATACTGTTGAAGTCGTTTGTTTTTCCGTAGATGACCTTGAAAAAATGATTGATTTTGCAGATAAAAACAATTTAAATTCTTCTATGATTTCCTATATCGTCGACGAATCATCGGATTTGACACTTACTAACGGAGATTCAGAAACACCGGTAACTAACGACGAACTCGAAAAACTGGTCATAACTACGCAGAAACTCAATGAATTTATTATGGAAAATGAATACTCTGAAAATTCCGCATATGCTTCTCTGAAATGGAACAAACATTCTGTATGGCTTTTCGTAAAGAATCAGGAAGTACACGACAAAGCGGTTCAGTTTATCAGCGATAATGACATTGAAACAAATCTCGTTGATGTAATCATCTCACCGGAATATGATTTCCGTATTCCCGACGGCGGTGCAAAGGATATAGACGAGGTAAACCCGATTGTCGCCGGTGAGTATCTTACAATAAGGGATTTCCTTAAAGATAACGGCATTCTTTCCAATATCTTTCTGACGACAAAGCAAAATTGTACGTTTGTTGAAATAACAGTCAGGGAGCAGGAAGATGTTGATATTCTGAAAAGCTATCTGACTGATAACTACTACTGGCAGGACGTTATAGACATTACGGTACAGTCTGACCTGTCCGCCGATACCGGAAGTACGATACATTATAAGGACTTCGTATGTCTTGACGGTGATTCCAATGACGACGGTATATTCAGTGTTGCAGATGTCGTGATGCTTCAGAAGTACCTATTTAATGAAACGTCCATGTGCGAGCGACAGGGTTATGCCTCTGACCTCAACAGCGACGGCGTAATTGATGTGTTTGACCTATGTCTGTCTAAACAGAAACTTATTTTTTAAATCCTACTGCCTCTGAACGTTCAGGGGCAGTTTTTTATTCTATGAATTTCTGATAGAGTTTCATTAGTTCCGCCACGCATTCTGATTCAGTAATTTTTTTATCAAAACCGTATGCTGACATAACTGTTAAATCATTTTTCTGGTGGGCTTTTCTTAATTCCGGAGGCATAGTTAATTCGTCGTAGAGGTCTGCTAATGAACATTCCGGATATTTAGCCCGTGCGTCAAGGATTGCCTGTGCGGTGCGTTCTA
>JAIDCY010000067.1 GCA_029055625.1 Ruminococcus sp.
GTATAATAACAGCTGTTTCACTGACCGGACTTGAAGTTCGTGCAGAAAGTGTTAATTATGGTAGTGGTACGGCAGATGTTACAATCAATGAGGAAATGTTTAAACAGAATTCCAACGGCTATCACAGCGATATTGCTACTTTGTCGGCGGTACTTAGTCAATGTGCGTACAATGGCGACAATCTTAATAACGCTTACGAAAAACTCGGATTCGATATGGAAAATGATGTCACACTTTTCGGATACGCTGAACAGTCAAACAACGCTACATATGATACGGATTTCATAGACTTTGATTCAGATTCTCAGGCTTTTTCCATTGCTACCCGTGAAATAGGTGATACCAGACTTTTAGTAGTAACTTTACGTGGTACTAATCTTGACAGTACCAGTGACATTTTAACCGATATTCTGATTTTCGGTACGCCTTTTTACGAAGATAACGCTTCTGCTGGATTTCTTAGTTTTTTTACTAAAGTATCGGCAGGAATGAATCTATACATCAATGAACATCCCGAAATTACAGAATCCGCTGAAAACGGAAATCTTAAAATCCTGATTACCGGACACAGTCTCGGTGGAGCAGGTACAAATCTTTTAGGGGCGTACCTCAATACACACAGACAGATTAAATATGCCGGTTTTTCCTATATGAATGACGTCGCCGAGATGTACGATAAAACGTTAAATATACCACAGGAAGACATTTTTGTATACAGTTTCGCCAGTCCTAACGTATATTACGGTGACCCTGATACTGCCGATTGTGACAACATAATAAACATAATCAACGAAAGCGATATTATCCCGAAAATTCCCGACGGTGACAAATTCGGACAGTTTGTTTACTTCGATTCAGATGATGACAACGGATTTTCCGCACATTATGGTTATAAATACATCAACGCTACAGAAAACGTAATACCTGATGGTGTAAGATATTACGGTGGCGGAGTGGATACGGAAATCACGGAAGAGATGTTCAGACAGGATTCCACAGAGTACCACCAAGACATTGCGGAAGTAGCCGTCGCATTAAGTGCCTCGGCGTACAACGGCAGACGTGATGCCGGTTACTATATCAACTCCGCATACAGACAGTTGGGCTTCAAATCGGATAACATAGAAATTTACGGCTATCCGTCAGATGACTTTTCGTTTTCTATCGCATCACGTCCGGCAGGCAATATCACGTTACTTGCCGTGACCCTCAAAGGTAACAGCGGTCAGAAAGATTTCTATAATCAGATTAAACAGCCGTTCAGTCAGCCGTTTATGGATACCATGACCAATCCCGATTATTACAATTTCTGTATAAGAGTAAAAAATTCTCTTGACGAATACATTTCAGAACACAAAGAAATTCTTAACTCCGCACAGGACGGCAATTTAAAAGTCCTCGTAACCGGTCACAGTATCGGCGGTGCGGTTGCCGACCTGCTCGGTAAGGAAATAAACAGTCCGGAATCTGTACTGAAAATTCCGGAAAATGACGTTTTTATATATACGTTCGGAAGCCCTTGCGTATATGAATCGGCAATACCAAGTAAGAACGTCATGAACATCATGAACGAAAGCGATATTGTAAATTACAAACCGTTCGGGGTCAAATCCGGAAAAATTGTCACTTTCGATTACGGTACTTTCGGTGATGCCTGTTACGAACCGCAGATTTATGCTGAAAATCTCCCCGAAAATCCGGATTATAAAACTTTTACTCAGATAACTTTAAATAATCCGTATGCGGAATATTCCGTACTGAAAGACGATACTGTATTAACCGATCTGAAGAAAACTTCCGACGACGTACAGACCTGTATATATATGCCGTCGGGTGAATATTCGTTAAAATTTACCGGAAATACTGATGAAATTATTGAATTAACGGTCAGAGATACCGACGGTTTCAAAAAATCTTATGAAAATGTTTTACTGACCGACGGAAAAAATATTGAATATGATGCAAAATCTGCGGAAATGTATGTCAACGACGAGGACGGCGTACACATCATGACCATTTCTACAGACGGCACGGAAACGGCGATACATAAAGACAAAAATTTATTACCTGTAATTGCCGGAGCAGGCGGAATATTTGCCGTTGTAACGGCATCTGCGGCACTTATCGGACGAAGAAAAAAGGGAGTTTAACGCTCCCTTTTTCTATACTTTGGCGGTTTTCAGAAACATGATTTTATCGTTCCGTAATTCCGCCCGTATGGTCTCACCGCTCCGGATTTCCGAACGTACTATCATTCCGGCGAGTTCGTTCTCTACCAGTTCCGTAACTCTCCGTTTTATCGGACGTGCTCCGTATTTTTCTGTTTCCCTAGTTTCTGCGACGGCTTGCACGACTTCCGGCGAGTACGTCAGTTCTATCCCCAGACTTTTCGCACGGATACAAAGATTTTCAAGAGTTATCCGGCTTATTTTCATTAAATCCTCACGTTCAAGCGGTCGGAATACTATTAATTCGTCGATTCTGTTAATAAATTCCGGCGTGAAATGTTCCCGAAGCCTCGTTAAAACGTAATCTTCATGTGCGGTATCGCTTTTCTCTGAAAATCCTACAAGTGATTTCCGGCTTAACTGGTCCGCACCTATATTTGATGTCATTATTATTATACAGTTACGGAAATTAACACGCCTCATAGTAGAATCCGTTAAAATGCCGTCGTCGAGTATCTGCAAAAGAACATTCAGAACCTCTATATCCGCTTTTTCTATCTCGTCGAAAAGTAACAGAGAATACGGATTCCGGCGTACTCTCTCGCACAGATTACTCGGTTGTTCGTCGTAACCGGCGTATCCCGGAGGTGCTCCGATAAGTTTTGATACTGAATGTTTTTCCATGTACTCCGACATATCTATTCTTATAAGATTATTGCCGTAATTAAACATACAATCCGCCAATGCCTTGGCAAGTTCTGTTTTCCCTACTCCTGTAGAACCTGCAAACAAAAATGATGCCGTCGGTCTGCTACTATCCCGTAACCCCGATTTTGCCCTGCATATCGCATTTGTAATCTTATCGATTGCGTTTTCATGTCCGATTACCCTTTCCGAAAGCTTCATTTTCAGATAGTTTATCTCCTGTACGTCCCGGACGCTTATTTTGTCAAGTGGTATCCCGGTTTTCATCGATATTACTGAAATTATATCCTCTTTCTGTACCCTCGGTCTTATGTTTCCGTTAATTACTTTCCTTATCCCACTTAACCGACATTTTGCGGTACTCATATTTATATATTCCGTATCTTTCGTCAGAACGCCGGTACTATACCTTATCTTCGCACACGCACACGCTTCGTCAAGTACATCTATAGCCTTATCCGGCAGAAATCTTTCCGAAATATACCGCACCGACATATTAACCGACATTGCTATTATTTCCTCGCTTATCTCGACGCCGTGAAAATTTTCGTAATTACTTTTAAGTCCGTTTATTATCTCTATACAGTTTTCTATCGCCGGTTCATTGATACTTATTGGTTGGAAACGTCTTTCAAGTGCGGAATCTTTTTCAATGGTCTTGCGGTACTCCTCAAAAGTTGTAGCACCTATTATCTGTAGTTCACCCCTTGCGAGTTGTGGCTTCATAATGTTCGCCGCATCTATCGCACCTTCCGCCGCACCTGCTCCAACTATCGTATGAATTTCATCTATAAAAAGTATTATGTTTCCGGCGTTTACCGCCTCATCCAGACACGCTTTCACACGTTCCTCAAAATCTCCCCTGTATTTCGCACCTGACAGCAATGATGTAAAATCAAGCGAAAATATAAACTTATTCTTTAGAGAATCCGGTACAAGATTCCTCACAAACAATTCCGCTACTCCCTCGACTATCGCCGTTTTTCCTACTCCTGCCTCGCCTATCAGGCATGGATTATTCTTATTTCTTCGGGATAATACCTGTAAAACTCTTTCTATCTCATTCTGTCTGCCTATCAACGGGTCATTTTTGCGTACTACTGTAATATCCGTCAGATTTTTTCCATATCGGAAAAGATTAGGAAGTTGTGATATTTTCGGTCTTACCGCCTCCATCAGTTCCGCCTGTACCTCCGACGAATTTATAAGATTCAGTCCACCACATATCCCAGTAAGATTTCCGCCGGTCTTCTTCATTATTGTACACGCACTGCATGAAGATTCCCTTATTATCGCCGTCAATATATGTTCCGGTGTCGCCTGACTTTTCTTGTCTGTTACCGCTATACTATAAGATGATTCAAGTATCTTCTTTGTAGCCGTCGTGAAGTACCGCTGATTCAGTATAGACGGCGTACCCTGTCCGACCAGTCGCACTATCTCACGTCTGAGATTTTCATAAGCTATTCCGTTCTCCATGAGAATACCGGCGGATACCGTTGTTCCGTCCGCGGTTATCGACAGTAATATATGCTCACTGCCTATATAGGTATGTCCGAGTCCTGACGCTATATTTACAGCATTTTCTATAATCTGTACCGCCTTTTTCGTAAACTTATCAGTATTTATCATGATTTACACCCTCCTGAAAAATTCGCCTTACCTATATTATGCCACTTTCACTATGCGATAACTGTCGAAATCTGCGGTTTCAAAATTTTTTGTAACAATTTTTTCCGCCCGGCATATTATGTACTATGAAGCGATTCAAAACGCTTTAAATAAAATCCTATAAGGAGTTGTTTTTTATGTGTAACTCATGTTTTGAAGGCAATAACTGCTGGTGTCTCGTTCTCCTCGTTATCCTCTTCCTCATCTTCTGCGGTGGTTGCGGTAACAACAATAACAACAATAACGACTGCGGTTGCAACAACGGTTGCGGATGTGGCTGTTAATCGGATACCAAAAAATCAGGGACACTCTCGGAAGTGTCCCTTTTTTTACGCTATATCTTCAAAATCTATTATCTTATTACGTCTGTTTGTCAGTATCGGCTGTGCATCTCCTGTAACGCTTTCCGCCGTAACAGTAACTTTTGCTATACTGCCATCTGACGGCACTGTATACATAGCTTTCATTAAAATATTTTCTAAAATAGCACGCAGACCTCTCGCACCTGTTTTCTGCGATATTGCCTTCTTCGCAATCTCTATCAGTGCGGTGTCCTGTATATCAAGTTCCACATCGTCATACTCGAAAAGCTTCTTATACTGCTTTACAAGGGCATTTTTCGGTTCTGTAAGTATCCTTACAAGTGAATTTTCGTCAAGTTCCTCAAGCACGGATATTACAGGAAGTCTTCCGATAAATTCAGGTACCATGCCGAATTTAACCAGGTCTTTCGGTACTACCTCTTTAAATATATTTTCTTTCTTTTCCAGTGTGGAGCGTATTTCCCCACCAAATCCGATAGAAGACTTACCGATTCTTGCCTGTATCTGCTTTTCAAGACCGTCAAAAGCTCCGCCACATATGAAAAGTATATTTTTTGTGTTAATCTGCAATGCCTCCTGATTCGGATGCTTTCTGCCACCCTGTGGCGGTACGTTGGAGACTGTACCCTCTATGATTTTTAAAAGTGCCTGCTGTACGCCCTCACCGCTTACGTCACGGGTAAGTGATGTATTTTCCGATTTTCTTGCTATCTTGTCTATTTCGTCGATATATATTATTCCTTTTTCCGCAGATTTTATATCATAATCCGCCGCCTGAATAAGTCGCAAAAGTACATTTTCCACGTCGTCGCCAACGTATCCGGCTTCCGTTATCGTTGTGGCATCGGCAATGGCAAACGGTACGTTCAGCATCTTTGCGAGAGTCTGTGCAAGAAACGTCTTTCCTACTCCGGTAGGTCCTAATAAAAGTACATTGCTTTTCTGAAGTTCCACGTCGTCATTAGTCCCCGATTCCTTTTCCGACTGGTCAAGTATCCGTTTATAATGATTGTATACCGCAACGGCAAGCGAAATTTTAGCATCGTCCTGACCTATTACATATTCATCAAGAAACTTTTTTATCTCCATAGGTCTCATAAGCCTGATTTCTGCGTTTTCCTCCGGTTTTGACGCTTTTTTCTTTGCTTTTGTCATTGCAGGACCATAAAGCATTTCATAACAATATGTCACGCACTCGTCACATATATTGGCGTTCCCTGCCGACAGCATACTCTGTACCCTGTTCTCACCTTTGCCACAGAAATTACATGATTTAAATGTTGATGCCATTATTCAACCTCCCCTTTTCCGATAACTTTAAAAACTTATACATTTACAATTTACCTTTTTTCAATGACCTTATCTATCAAACCGTACTCCATTGCCTCTTTTGCGTACATATAATTATCACGCTCCGTGTCAATCTGTATCTGTTCAATCGGCTTTCCGGTATTCATTGCGAGTATCTCGTTCATCTTCTGACGTGTTCTTATAAGGTGATCGGAATGTATCTTTATGTCCGTACACTGTCCGGATAATCCGCCTGAAATAAGAGGCTGATGAATCATAATCTCGCTGTTAGGTAATGCAAATCTTTTACCCTTCGCACCGGATGAAAGCAGAAACGCCCCCATTGATGCCGCCATACCTATACAGATTGTAGAAACGTCACACTTGATATAGTTCATAGTGTCGTAGATTGCCATTCCTGACGTTATAGAACCACCCGGACTATTGATATAAAGTGAAATATCCTTTTCGCCGTCCTGACTTTCAAGGTAAAGAAGCTGTGCTACTACAAGGCTTGCAGTAGCATCATTTACCTGATCGGAAAGCATTATAATCCTGTCGTTGAGAAGTCGGGAAAATATATCATATGACCTCTCACCACGGCTCGTCTGTTCAACAACATAAGGTACTAAACTACTCATTTATTCATCGCCCTTTCTATAAATGGGCTGTTCCGCTGTATAACGGAACAGCATTTTTTTAACTTTTCTATCCGATTATTCAGCGGATTCTTCAGATTCAGCAGATTCAGCGGATTCTTCCACATCTTCTGTAACTGCTGTTTCTTTTATAAGGTCAATTACTTTCTGTATCTTTAAATCCATTACGTAATCATTATAAGGTATGAAACGCTTGATTGTTTCAACGTCAACCCTGTTAGCTGCTGCAACGTCTTTCAGTCCTTCGTTTATCTCCTCTTCCGGTACTTCGATATTTTCAATCTCTGCTATCTTTTCGAGTGCGAGGCGGAGTTTTACTTCATTTACAGCTCTTTCCCTGTAAGATTCCCTTATGCTCTCCATGGTCATACCGGTATACTGGAAGTATAATTTTATATCCATACCCTGCTGTTTTAACTGCTGTTCAAATGCTCTTATTATAGCGTCTATTCTCTGTTCAAACATACAGTTCGGAATCGGTGTATCTACCTTTTGAATCAGAGCGTTCATAAGTTCTGTTTCAAAATCTGCGTCTGCCTGATTTTTTGCGGATTCTTCAAGTTTTGTCTTTATGTCGTTTCTGTATTCCTCTACTGTATCAAATTCTGTTGCATCTTTTATGAGATCGTCGTTTATTTCCGGCAGTTCCTCATAACTGATTGCTTTTATCTTTGTCTTGAATACCGCTTCTTTTCCTGCATACTCTTCCATCTGGTAATCTTCAGGGAACGTTACTACAACGTCGAACTCCTCACCTATACTATGTCCTACTATCTGGTCTTCAAATCCTGGTATGAACTGTCCGCTTCCGAGTACCAGCGGATGGTCTTCACCTTTTCCGCCTTCAAAAGCTTCTTCACCGAAAAATCCTTCAAAATCTATTGTAACTTCGTCGCCAAGCTGTGCCGGTCTGTCGTCAACGGAAACTATACGGGCGTTCTTTTTTCTTATCATTGAAATCTGCTTGTCTACGTCCTCTTCTGTGATTTCCTTTACTTCTTTAGTAGCTTTTATGCCCTTATATCCGGAAATTTCAATCTCCGGTTTTGTGATACAGATTGCTTTCAGTTCAACGCCTGTTTCCTTGTCAACAGATGTTATTTCCACTGAAGGTCTGTCAACGAGTGTGAGGGAAAGACCTGTTACGGCGGAATCAATTTCCGGACCTACAAGCGAATTTATCGCACCGTCATAAAATGCACCCTCACCAAACTGCTTTTCAGCAAGTTTACGTGAAACGTGTCCTCTTCTGAATCCCTTTATCTGAATATTTTTCTTCTGACGCTGATATTCTCTTTCCACAGCTCTTTCAAATTTTTCAGCGTCAATACTGATTATTAATTCAGTAGTGTTTACATCTGTTTTGGTTGATGATTTTAAACTCATGATTTTTATAACCTCCGTTTATTTTATAAGCATACACTCAATACATTATACCACAATATGAAAAATTTTTCCACATATTCCGTACAGTTCTGTGAATTGCACAAATTTATACAATTTTTTCCGGTATAAACTGTAAATAATCACCTGCGATAAGATGAAAATTTATTCCGTCATATGTATTCCTTATGCAGAGTTCGTGTGCTGACTTTCCGTGTATGTGTCCGTAATAACAGTCTTTTATATCGTAACGGTACAATACATCAAGTATATCATAATTGAAATTTGTTGCGAAAACGGGCGGATAATGCAGAAATACTATCGGTTGCAATCCCTCGGTGACCGCCGATTTTATCGACGTTTCAAGCCTCTGTACCTCTCTTTTCAGTACTTTTTCGTCCTGTGTCTCACCGTGGATACTTACCCACCCACGAGTTCCGCATATCCCGTAATCTCCGTAGCGGTAGTGGTTATTGTGCAATATCTTTATACTGCTACACCCCTCCGCCGTCAGAAATTCTTCCATTTTCTTCTTTGTAGTCCACCAGTAATCGTGATTTCCTTTTATTATAATTTTCCGTCCTGTCAGATTCTCGATAAACCGGAAATCTTCCGCTGATTCCTTCAGTGACATTCCCCATGAAATATCACCGGCTATCACTACAGTATCTTCCGGATTTACCTGCTCCGTCCAGTTTTTTTTTATTAGTTCCTGATAATTCTTCCAGCCTCTGAAAATTGTCATCGATTTCTCAGGATTCCCCTGACATAAATGCAAATCGGCTATTACCCACAGGCTCATCAGATACCTAACTTTTCGAGTACGTAATTTTTCTGTTCTGTCTTGTCGATAACGTCGCCGAACCTCTCCGGTTTGTTTCTCAGGTCTGCAAGTGCGGAAGGTACAGGCATTTTTGAAAGTTCCGCCAGTCTGTCTATCATGTCGTATTCGTCGAGTTCGGACTTACCGTTCTGTACCGCTTCAAGTACCGCCTTACTGAACTTATACGGGCTTGCGGTAGATGCAATTACCGTCTTTGTTGTATCACCGGTCTGTGCCTTGTAGTCATTATACACCTTTACCGCTACCGCCGTATGTGTATCACACGTATATGAATACTTTTCGTATATCTCGTGTATCGTCTGTGCGGTCTGTACGTCGTCGCAGTATCCGGCTACAAACTCTTCTCTTATTTTTGCCTTTATATCGTCCGTTACCTCGTATCTGCCCTCTGTAGCAAGTTTTCCGAACCACTCTTTAATAAGTGTGTCGTTGCCGTCCGTCAGAATATACAACAACCTTTCAAGATTGCTTGAAATCAAAATATCCATTGACGGCGAAACTGTGGCGTAAAACTTTCTGTTACGGTCATATACACCCGTATTTATGAAATCCGTCAGGACGTTATTTATATTTGATGCACATATCAGCTTATTTACCGGTATTCCCATATGTTTAGCATAATATCCGGCGAGTATGTTACCGAAGTTTCCGGTAGGTACTACTATATTTATTTTCTCTCCTGCCTCTATCTCGCCGTCCCTGACGAGCTCCGCATATGTCGATACATAGTAAACTATCTGCGGTACAAGTCTTCCCCAGTTTATAGAGTTAGCACTCGAAAACATCATATCTTTTTCATCAAGCAGTTTTTTTACTTCGCTGTCCGTGAATATCGCTTTTACTCCGTTCTGGCAGTCGTCAAAATTGCCCTTTAACGCACATACGCCGACGTTCTCACCTTCCTGAGTCTTCATCTGACGCTTCTGCATAGGACTTACGCCGTCTTCCGGATAAAATACCATTATAGATGTACCTTCAACATCTTTGAATCCCTCTAAAGCCGCCTTTCCGGTATCTCCCGACGTCGCAACAAGTATTACTATTTTCTTATCAAGATTTATCTTCTTTGCAGACGTAGTAAGGAAATACGGCAGAATCTGTAACGCCATGTCCTTGAATGCACACGTCGGACCGTGCCATAACTCCAGCATATATGTGCCATCAAAAAGATGTGCTATCTCTGCGATACTTTCCGTCTCAAAATTCTTCGTACTGTATGCGTTTTCCGTACAGTATCTTATTTCAGCTTCCGTAAAATCTGTAAGATACTTTGAAAATACAAAGCCTGCTCTTTCGGCGTAACTCATTTCCCCTATCGCTTTTATATCTTCGGTGGTAAGTACCGGTATGCTCTCCGGTACGAATAATCCGCCGTCAACAGATATTCCCTGTGTTATCGCCTCTGCACTACTTACTTTTACGGTGCTGTTTCTTGTACTGTTATAAAACATATTATCACCTTTCAGAATATGAAATTGTAGCCTGTTGTATCATAGGCATCTGATATATAATCTATACTGCAAATCCTGCCGTTTTCTATTATCACCTCCGCAACGTCAAAGCGTGGCTGGAGTACGTCGGGATTCTTACAGCAATAATCAAAAGCAGTTTTTATTATATGACCCTGTTTGCGTCTGTTTACAGCCTCCAATCCGGAAACGAGACTGTCCGGTTTCCTTGACTTCACTTCAACAAACACTGTGTATTCGTCATTTTCTGCGATTATGTCAATCTCACCGCCTCTTATCCTGTAGTTCCGGACTTTTATTTTATAGCCCCTCTCCTCAAGATATACACAAACAGCATCTTCTCCGGCTTTTCCGGTTTCGTATCGTGTCATTTCTCAAGCCGGAAGCTCTTCCGGTGTACCTCTGAAACTCCGAATTTCTTTAACATCTCGTAATGAAGTTTTGTCGGATAGCCGTTATGCTTCTCAAAATGATACTCCGGATATTTTAACGCCAGTTCTTTCATATAACGGTCTCTCGATACTTTCGCCAATATCGACGCTGACGCTATTGATGCCGATTTTCCGTCACCTTTCACTAACGATACACATTCACAGTCAATATCCGGCGTTCTGTTACCATCTACAAGTACTATATCCGGTTTTATTCCAAGTCCCTCGACTGCTCTTTTCATAGCTAACATCGTAGCCTGCAAAATGTTTAAACTGTCTATCTCCTCGACTGTTGCGGTTGCTATACAATAAGAATCTGCTTTCTTTATTATTTCCTCAAAAATTTTTTCACGTCTTTTTTCCGGAACTTTTTTACTGTCGTTCAGATAGTTTATCAATATATCGTCATTCAGTATCACCGCAGAT
>JAIDCY010000068.1 GCA_029055625.1 Ruminococcus sp.
TACTATTTCTATAGTAATTGTCAAATATGTTTTTTCTATAACCTGTAATATAATTAATCTATGATGTAATTTAATACTAAAAATGACGAGTTACAAGGAAACTGCAAAACGTCCTTTCAGAATTATCAAATCTGATACTCAATCATTCCTGTATCTCCGCCAAGATTCAGAATATCATATTTTTCTTCATTTGTCAATAATATGAAATATATGATTATTCTATCATTTATGAGAGTTGAAAACTATCCGGCATACAATTAAAATATCATAATTTATTACGATTCACACTGATAACGCCTTTTATTTTATTCAACCTGTGAATCAGCGTTTCAATCTGAATGTAACATAAAAGATTAAAATTGTTAACAAAAAAATCTTTATATGTAGAAATTCACACGCCAAATGCAAAAAAAGTCCCCTGTTTATTCCGGAAAACAAACAAGGGACTATTTTATTATTTTACTTCTGAGGATATAGGAATATTAAGTTTACTGATTGCATCTGCAACAAGTCCGGCAACGGCTTTCGCACCGGTTTCGGTGAAGTGGGTCATATCTGTTGAACCCTCTACCGCACCTATCAGATGATATTTATATGCCGTATCGTAACCGATTGAATTATAATGATTTACCATCAATGTATTTAAGTCGATACATGGAATATCATATTTCTTTGCTAAATCTTTACAGGCGTTACAGTAATTCGTATAACTGTTTGCAAATTTTCCGTCCGAATAAGCCTTTAGTCCTATTACCGTCGTTACAAGAATCGGTGTTGCATTTTTTTCAAGCGTACCCTCAATGTACTTTGTCATGTACCATTCATAAGAACCTATCGCCGGATTATCGGCATTTCCACAAACTGGTGCATATCTTTCAGCGTTTGAAGAAGCAGAATCATTTATCGCAAACTGTACAAGCAGATAATCACCTGCCTGAATTTCATCAAGAATAGTCTGTAATCTGCCGTTATCGTAGAAACTCTTTGAACTCCGTCCGGCAATTGCATGATTCGAGACGTTCACATTGTCCGTAAAGTAACTGCCGAGATAGTAACCCCAGCCCTGTTGCGGTGCGTAACTCTCACGGTAGGACTGTACTGTTGAATCTCCTGCAATATATACAGTAGGTTTTCCGTCGACAGGGTTTTTGTCTGGTACTGTATCGGGCTTTCGATATGTTTCCGCTATCGGTTCGTCAGTCCATTCAGTACGGAGATAGTCTATATTAGGTCCGCCGTCATTGGTTGCAGAAGTCAGACGTATTATATTTTTACCTGCTCTCAGAGGTAATACAATGGCTCTTTCGTTCCAATCCGTCCATGAACCTGTAGAAAGAAAATCCTGTAACCAGTATTCCGTATTGTCATTTACTTCAATTTTCATCTGACGGTTACTGTTACTGCCGTTTGCGATACCGAAAGTACACAGGAAATTACCGTCTGTATGGGCGTTTACCGTAAATTCAACAAAACTGAAATTATTATTGTCAAGATTCAGATACGCTTCGGACCTGAAACCGGAGTTAGTATTTTCTTTAATTCCCTTGCTGTATGACTGGTCAATAGCATAATATACGTTTCTTATTTCCCCGATACTTTCATTGAGTAAGAATTTCTGCAATATAACGGAATCTGCAACATTTATATCAGTATCGCCGTTCATATCGGATACTCTGCGTTCCGTATGGGATATATTATTATTTAATATAACTTTCCGCATAAGTACCATATCAAAAGAATCAACTTTGCCGTCTTTATTCAAATCGCCGGAAATTACTTCACCGGCAGAAGTAACAACATTATCAATAAACCACGTCTGACAGGCATGGTTATTACGCTCCCATTCCTGTACGTTTTCACCGCTTACATCGGAAGCATTTTTCACCTCAACTGCGGACTTATCACCGGAAGCCTTTGTAGTAATTACGTAACTGCCGTTTTCCTGACGTACGAATTTATAAAGCTGTGCGTCCGAATTTGTATTATCCCATACGCCTATATTTGTACCGTTATCTGCCTTGCCGTAATCGACATCTAAAAGTTTGGTTTCGTCAGCCATATTGTATATGTAATAATATCTATCAGTAGCCGGAACAGCTTTCCATATCGCATATTTACTGTCAATGACAGGGTTAGCAAGCTGTACTACATTTGTACCATTTGCGGGAACATCTGCCAATGACAGGTACTGTCCGGAACTGCCGTTTCTTAACATGAAAGTCTCCGGCATATCGTCGAGGGTGTCGCCCTGCTCCGTGAATATCAGTTCGGAAACAAATTCCGCAAGTTTTAATGAACCTTTTTTACTCTGATGTAAATCGTCGTCTGTAGCGTAATAATCTTTCATTACGTCCGCACCGGCAGACAGTCCGAAATCCTGCCATTTAGTGAACAAGTCTACTACCTCTACATTTTCGGCTGTACCTATCGCATCAAGCTGACCTCCGAACCACCTGCCATTTAAAAGAGGTTTTCTTGTCAAATCGCTAAGTCTTCCCTGTTGCTTGACGAGTATTACTTTCATACCTTTTTTCTTCGCACGCTGTACCATATCGGTTACAGTTTCCGTATATTCCGTTGCATTGGAATAGTTTGTATCATTTATTCCGATAGAGATAATATAGTAGTCGCCGGTAGTACCGTAAGTTTCAATAGCTTCAAACTGTCCGGCATCTACAAAGCCCTTGGCGTACTGACCGCTTGCCCCCATGTTCCTGACCTGATAGTCTTTCACCGGAGTGTTTTTAAGATAGTCTTTCAGATACTGCCCCCAGCCGTGTTGCGATGTATTGGGTGTATTATAGTAGTTCGCAACGGTGGAATCACCACACAGCCATATTGTAGGATTGGTTTTTCCGGTATCGTTAAGCTGTGTGATTTCTACCGTACTTACTGAAAATGGCGTATTCTCACGACCTGCTACCGCCTGTAAATTCAGCTGACCGTCGGTGACAGGTATCTGAAAAGTTTCAACAGCATTGTTTCCGGTGAGGTTTATTAACTGTAACATACCTTCCGCACGTATACTTGTTCTGCTGGTGTCTCCGGTAGTGACCGTTATCTGATACAGACCTTTCGGCAAATCTACGTTGAAAGTATTTCCGGTATCTCCGGAAGTAAACTGTACAGCATCACTTAAAGCACCCTTACCGGAAGAATTTACATTCTTTACTCCGGAAGTATTCGCAAAACCATAACCGACTGACTTATTATAACCGTCTGTAGCGGATACTCCCGTATAGCCTGATTCCGTACCGTTTCCGCCTAAATCGAACTTCCATTCAGACTGTACCGCAGAAACTTCCGGAATTTTTTCAGAAAGTATTCCCGTTGCTACCGTCGGCAATACCATTGTACACGCAAGCAAAGTACCAATAATTTTTTTAACTGATTTCATATATACCTCCTTTAGTTACCCATATATCCGGCTCTTCCGGACGTGTATATTCTTCGGAGTCAATATAGTAATCCGTATGTGGTGGCTGATTATAGCCGTTGTTCTGTGAAGCAACCTGTACTCTGTACTGCGGATTCTGCATAAGACAATAGATATTGTAATCATTGGTATAAGTTGTAGTAAATACTCTTATCGTATCAGTACCTACCCGGAAAAGCATTTCTTCACGCCAGTCGCCCATTAAGTCGCAGGTCAGACACGCATTGGATTTTGAGGCGTTATTATATCCTGCATCATCTCCGGTAAATACACGTCCTTTACCGTACTGGTCAAGCATTGAACGGTCAAGTACTGCCCTTTCAAGAGTGTCTGTCCAGTATACAGCCGAGTTCTGACCCCATTTGGTAATCTCTGACCAGTCAAGGACTTTCTGATGTTCTCCGGTAGCGGAATAGACTACGCCGTTATGTGAACCTACCATTTCCGCACCACCGTTACCGGCTATGAGGTTATCAGCGATACATCTTCCGGTATCTCCGTCGGCATCTTCTTTAAACAGCATTTTTCCTGTTTTACCGTCACGGAGCGATACACCATAACCTGATGCTTCTTCTTCGTGACACTGGAATATCTCGAGACCCGGGTTTGTAGGGTCAAAATCTCCGATATGAATAGCATCTCCATGACCTAATCCGCTTGTATACAGTAATTTGCCGTTATCGTCAACAACTGCTGAACCGATTATAACTTCCTGTTTACCGTCGCCGTCGACATCTGCACCCATAATATGATGATTTCCGTCGCCGTAACCCTTTACACTCGAATCATGTCCGGTATCATATGCCCAGTATTCTTTAAGTTTGCCGTTTTCTACAGAGTACGCAGTTACAGCCGAGCGTGTATAATATCCACGTCCGAAACAAGCATAAGCATTTACGCCGTCAAGATACGCAACACAGGCAGTAAACCTGTCTACACGGTTGCCGTAATTATCACCCCACGCCTCGACAGAACCACGTCCGGGTTTGTAGTCGATAGTATCGAGTGCCTCACCGGTCAGACCGTCAAACAGTGTGAGATATTCAGGACCGGAAAGTATTCTTCCGGCTTCTGAACGGTAATCCGCTTTACCGTCACCGATAACTTTGCCCGTACCGTCAACAGTTGCGTCAGCGGTCTTGCATATGAGTTCTGCTTTTCCGTCGCCGTCAAAATCGTAGACTGTGTACGGATTATAATGCGCACCGGCACGTATATTATGTCCTAAATCGACTCTCCATAACTGCGTACCGTCGAGTTTATAGCAGTCTATGTAGACGTTTCCGGTATATCCGTTCTTTGAGTTATCCTGTGAATTTGACGGGTCCCACTTAACGAATAATTCATATTCACCGTCGCCGTCGACATCACCTACAGAACAGTCATTAGGAGAATATGAGCAGGTTGTACCGTCAGGCATAGTCAAATCTGCCGGTTGTTTTAACTTTATGTCAAAATATGCACCACTCTGACCGCTGTTGGTGTTAGTGAAATTCTTTGATACCTGTGCAAATTCCGTACATTCTCCGTTGACGTATACATCAATAGTATACCAGTCTGTAGCCGTTCCGCCGGTATCGAAATAGTTAGAAGCCTGTTCCATAGTAAATTCACCGAGTTTAGTTTCGCCGTTTTTCCATAAGTGGAAAATAGTTTCCTCGTTATCGGTGGCGAGTATTCTCCAGCTTATCAGATTACCATTTTTAGCGTGTGCGGAAACAACACCTCTGTTAAGATTTTCCATATGTTTACCGAGTACAGCTTTTTCATGATGTGCAGTTTTGTCAGTTGAAGAAATTTCAATATAATCTATATTAGGTCCACCGTTGAGTGTTGTAGCGTATGCCTTGACGGTATTCTTACCTTTCCGGAGAGTTACAACGGCGTTCTGGTCTTTCCACGAAGTCCACGCACCAGTACCCTCAAAATCGACGTACTGACCGTATTCTCTGTCACCATTCACGATAAGTTTCACAGGACGGTTTATATCTGTACCGTTTGCATAGCTGAAATCTATATTATAGTTACCGTCAGCCGGTGCTTCAATAGTCCATTCAATGAAACTTCCTATTTCATTGTCAAAATTGATATAGGATTCGCCCGTAAAGCCTTCGTTTGTCGTTTCCGTAACTGCGTTCTGATATACGGCATCTGAAGCATAATATCTGCTTGTTTCGGGTTGTACTATCGGTGGTACGTATGGTTCAGCGAATTTCACGTCCTTACCTAAAATGTAATCCGAAAGAAGTTGCAGGTCTTCTTTGTCGATTGTTCCGTTACCGTTCACGTCACCGGCGGTACTGTATTCCATACTGACTGAAAGCTGTCTGAGTGACACGAGGTCAAAACTGTCAATTATTCCGTCGGAATTGACATCACCCATAATTATACCTGCTCCGGAAACATTGTCGATACGCTGAACCGCAGGCACAGTATTTACCGCAAGAGCCGTACACATTATGCCAGCAACAATCCGCATATTTTTTGATTTAAGTTTCATGTAATCACACTCCATATTATAAATTTTATATAAATTATACCAAAATTCCGCACTGTTGTCAAGATAAATTGTTAAAACTTTCAGAAGTTTTTTTGAGGGGGCAATGGACAAAAATATAAAACCTCACATCTTGAGGTTTTCAGAATTAACAGCAATTTTCTATATAGTTTCTTTTGAATACAGAATGCCGTTTATAATACCTTAAAATAGAAATTTTCCGACAGTCTGCTTTGCATATAAAAAAAGAATATACATAAAAAGGCGATACCTCCACTCGTAAATCAGGTATCGCCTATAATTTTTATTTTTCAGAGAATATTTATATTAAAGATTTAATAT
>JAIDCY010000069.1 GCA_029055625.1 Ruminococcus sp.
ATTTATATGTCATAATGACGTTTATTTAATACGTGATAAATCAATTCCGCCTGAAAAGAGTTCGGGGAGCAGGGCATCACGCAGGTCGGAAAGACGTTGATTTTCAAAGCAATTATTATGTATTTTCAATAATAAAAAATTAGAAATATTACAAAAATTAGTTAATAAATTTTCTGTAGGACAGGAAACAGTTAAATTTTCTAATTTTGAAATATAAAGATTTTTCTGTACACTTCCTACAGCCAGATTATCCAGTTCATTTTTTTTACTTTTAAGGAAAGAATAAATAAACGGTAAAAACTGGTCTTGTTTTGGTTGAATATTTATTACGGCTCTGTTTCCGCACATATAATCAGCGATAATACCTAATCGACCGATAGTTCCTGATTTACTGATTACTATTGTATTTGGTCGAAACATTACCGCACTTTTTTTAGCACTTTTAAATCCTGATTCTGTAAGTGTACGGCTTGTATCGATTATAAAAGATTCGTTTATATCTACAGCACGTAGCCATTTTATTTTACCGTTAAAGTATTCCGGATGAGGTTGAGCAGGGTTAACATATCCTTCCTGAAAATTACATAATTCAGATAAATTTAAATTTTTGTAATTATCAGATTCATTAGTTAAATTTTTATATAATACTGCTATCTGTTCAAACAGGTTTTTGTTGATTTTGTTATTTAATTCTATTTTGTCGTCCAGTGCCGACAAAATGGAAGAAATCTTTTTTTGCGTTGCTAAATCGGGGACATCTATTTCAATCGCTTTACAATCCTGTACTCTTAAATGTGTTACTGTTGTTCCTAACCCCTTTGATTTTATAATTTCCTTGTTCTGCGGATTCAGAAACCAGTAAAGCAGAAACCGGTTATCACATATTTCAGGGTCAGCACGATATAATACAAGCCTCTGACCTAAAAAGTAATTTTCCGCACTCCTTACCAGTCCAACTTCACCGAGGGGAGCTTCACGGGTAAAAATAATATCTCCCTCTTTTAAAAAACCACGGCGTGACCACTTCAAAAAAGTTGCTTCCGTCACACAGTTTAACTTTTCAAGATTAATAAAACCGTTTCTTATATCACTTGTACGCAACATCTGAAAATCTGTCGGAATTTCACTGACAGGAGCGGTTTTATTTACACAGTCTATAATATCGGTACATAATTCCGAAACTTTATATTTTTTCCATTTTTCCTTCATGATATTATAACACCGTCTTTTCACCGTCATGTGAAATCGTCACTTCAGGGAAAATTTCATGGAGCGTATCGTAATACGTTTCCGGTTCGGATTCCGCCGGGCTGTAATGCGTAAGCCATAGTTTTTTAACGTCCGCATCCTTGGCAATAATACACGCATCCTGCATTAACATATGTCCCTTATCGTTCATGGACTGTTTTTTTGACAAATCGCCGTACATACCCTCACATATGAGCAGGTCAGAACCTCTTGCAAAATCAACTATTGACGGTATCGGTAATGTGTCGGTTACGTACGTTACTGTTACCGGCGGTCTGTTTTCCTTTACAACGTCGGACGGTTTGAACGTTCTGCCGTCGTCGAGGGTTACCGTACCGCCACTATGAAGTACTTTCCAGTACTTTACAGGAATTTCAAGACTTTTCGCCCTGTCTGGTGCGAATACCGGTTTTTTCGCTTGTGTAAGCCGGTAACCTATGCAGTTTACGCTGTGTACGAGGGGTAAGGTGGAAACGGTAAGCATAGAATCCACTTTATCCGCCGTGAAAGTTGTCGGGATATCGTCAGGTAGCGTATGTATATTCACCTCGTAAGGCAACTGACCGCATACAGATATTAAATTTCTTATCATCTTCTCCGCACTATCCGGCACGTATATATCAAGGGGTTCTGTACGTGAACAGTTACCGATTGATAAAAGCAGTCCGGGGAGACCTGTTATATGGTCGGCGTGACTGTGTGTTATCAGGATAATCTCTATCCGGCTTATTTTTATACCATGCTGTGCGAGTGCAACCTGTGTACACTCACCGCAGTCAATGAGTATTGCTTTACCGTTGTATTCTGCGTAAAGACTTGTGAGAAATCTGTTCTTTAACGGTAACATTCCACCTGTTCCGGCAAGACATATTTCGGACATTTTATATCTCCTCCTTATAAAAATTAATACTTCTGCATTATATCATATTTATTAATAAAAATCAATATAAAAATTCATAATTTTTTCACATAACAAAAAAAGCGACTGTTTTTTTAAACAATCGCTTATTCTATCTTAAACTGCTTTTACTGTTTGCCGAGCATTGTGCGGAGTGCGACACCGACATCAAGCTGAAGTTCCGGAATCTCACCGAGTACGTACATTCTTAAAAATTCAACGTCAAGAGCAGTTACAGCACCGTCAACGACTATATCCGCACTCTGAACCTGATCGGTATTGAGTCTTTCGTCACCGTTGAGGTATCTTTCAAGAAGTACAACGTCGAAAATATCTACCATACCGTCACCGTTTATATCTCCGTTTGACACAGGTTTTATATGAAGACCAGCGGGGTCATAAACAAGGTTAGTATCCCTGAAAATAGGGAACTGTTCAATTATTTTCTGGTCGTTATTCTGTATGCCCTCGTATACATCATCATAAAGTTTTATGAACATCTGTTCCCAGTACCAACCATACTCACTGTTAGGAACAAATGTAACTGCGGCACTCATATACTGCATATCAGGGTCCATCATAGCAGCCCAGTGTTTCGGGGAACTCTGCCACTGCATGAACGTTGCTTCCACAGTATCCATACCGCCTGCGAGGTTTTCAAAAGCGTATTCCCACGGAATCATATTATCATCTATTACTGTCTCGAAATTTATAATATTATCGTCCCATGAAGGTCTTTCGTGACTGAATTTGGATGATGCTTCCCTTGCACGCACCTGTGAAGAATCGTTCAGAAAACTTATTGTCATTAAAGGTTTAAGTCCGGCATCAGCTCTCGCATTATTTACCAGTATCATTAATTCATTTGCCATTTCTTTATAATCCGGTTCGAGACTTCCCGAAGATGTAACCGGTACGCTCGTACAAACTGCCATCATTACAGTTGCAACAACTGATGAAATTATTCTCTTAGTATAATTTGATTTCTTTTTCATAAAACGCACCTCCGAAATAATTGGTTATTTATATGTTGTCTACATTATACTGTATTTTCTCTGAAAAGTAAAGTACTTTTTTCAAGTTTGGTAATTTTTTACAATAAAATTCGTCACTTTGCACAAACCGGCTATACAGAAAGTATAATATGTTTTTTCTTATCCGTTACTTTATAAAAAAATTCCGGACAGTCTTAAGAAAACCGTCCGGAGTGTATTATATTCAACCTTTTAATTCAACTCTTCTTATCTTACCGCTTATAGTTTTCGGTAATTCGTCTCTGAACTCGACTATACGAGGGTACTTGTAAGGTGCGGTATGCTTCTTGACATAGTTCTGAATTTCTTTCTTGAGTTCGTCCGTTCCTTCCGTACCTTTCGTCAGTACTATTGACGCTTTTACAACCTGTCCACGTACGGGGTCAGGTGCGGCACTTACTCCGACTTCGACAACATACGGTAACTCCATGATAACGCTTTCTATCTCAAACGGACCTATTCTGTATCCCGACGATTTAATAACATCATCAACACGTCCGACATACCAGAAATAACCGTCCTCATCACGCCATGCAGTATCACCTGTGTGATACATACCGTCGTACCATACTTCCTTAGTCTTTTCCGCATCCCTGTAGTACTCCATGAACAGTCCGCACGGTGCTTTATCACCTGCTTTTATTACTATCTCGCCGGTCTCACCAGTCTTTACGCTGTTGCCGTCAGGGTCTACAATATCGATATCATACAGTACGCTCGGCTTACCCATTGAACCCGGTTTAGCAGTCATACCGACGAAGTTTCCGATAACAAGTGTAGTTTCCGTCTGTCCGAATCCTTCCATTAGTTTTATACCGGTAGCCTTCAGGAACTGGTTATATACTTCCGGATTCAGTGCCTCACCGGCAACGGTTGCGTACTTTACAGACGACAGGTCAAATTTAGACAGGTCTTCTTTTATGAAGAATCTGTACATTGTAGGCGGTGCACAGAATGTAGTTATATTATACTTCTTGAAAAGCGGGAGTATTTTATTTGCGTCAAACCTGTTGAAATCGTATACAAATATACAGGTTTCGCTCATCCACTGACCGTATAGCTTACCCCATAATGCTTTACCCCAGCCGGTATCAGATATTGTAAGATGTATGCCGTTCGGGTCAACGTTATGCCAGTAACGGGCGGTGATAAAATGTCCGAGTGCATACTTATGACTGTGCATAGCGATTTTCGGATAGCCGGTAGTTCCGGAGGTAAAGAACATCAACATCGGTTCGCTACCACACGAAAGTAATTCAGGGTCTGTGGGACGTTCAAATATGTCACTGAATGAATACATTTCCTTATCGAAAGATGCCCAGCCTGCTCTGTCACCGTTTGCGACTATCTTCAATATATCCATTCCGCACTCTTCTATAGCGAGTTCCGCCTGATACGTCGCATCATTTTCGGCGGTACATACTATAGCTTTTACGTCGGCAGCCTTGAAACGATACGTAAAATCATGCTGTACTAACTGGTGTGTAGCCGGTATTACAATAGCACCTATTTTATGAAGTGCGATTATCGAAAACCAGAACTGATAATGTCTTTTCAGTACAAGCATTACAGTATCGCCTTTCTTTATGCCTTTCGATAAGAAATAATTAGCGGTCATATTGGAATATTTTTTCATTTCCGCAAATGTGAATCTTTTTTCTTCCATATCGTCGGAAACATATATTAATGCGGTCTTATCCGGTGATTTTTCTGCGAGTTTGTCGACTATATCGAAACCAAAGTTAAAAGTTTCCTCATTGGTGAAAGTTATCTTACTTAACGCCCCGTTTTCGTCGGTTTCCGTCTGTACGAACTTCTCTATAACAGGATTCTGTACATTTGCGAGGTCAAAATTAGTAACACCAGGCAATATAACAGGGTCAAGATTCTGTAACGCACTGTGTGGCTGATTTACGCCGAGTACTACCGCATAGAATTTACAGTCTTTACCACCTATTGCCCACTCGTCATGAGGTTCTCCGCTGTCGTAGTAAATGGAATCGCCTTCGTTAAGGATTTCCTCATTGTCGCCTATTCTGACTTTAAGCTGACCGCTTACTACTATATCGAGTTCCTGCCCCTCGTGTGTATGTGGATGCGGTACTCTGTACTGTTCGTCAACGTATGGGATAGTAACAAGAAACGGTTCACCGATTTTGTTTCTGAAATTCGGAGCAAGTCTCATGTAGGAAAGACCTTTCCGGCGAATAATCGGCAGACCGCCTCCCTTACGTGTTATATCATAACTGTATATCTTAGGACTTTCACCCTCCATAAGGTCAGTGATTTCAACGCCTGTTGCATTAGCGAATTTATAAATAAACGTGAAGCTGAAATCTTTAGCACCGCCTTCATAGGCGAGGTACTCGTATACGGAAACACCTGTTTTTTCCGCCATTTCCTCAGAAGTCAGACCTACCGACTCACGAACGGCTTTAATTCGTTGTGCTACCTCTCTTATCTTAAACTCGGGATTGATTGATTTACTCACAGTCAGCCTGCTCCTTTCTTTTACTTTTAAAATAATCCTGTGCCGGATAGTCGGCACTTATCAAAGTATACCATTAATAATCTGATTTGTCAATAGATTATGGCTATTTTTTTACAGGCTGACTATAAAAAATTTTTCTATTAAATAAGTTTTATCTTATAAGTTTTTAACCAATGGTCGAGTTGCAGGAAAAATGCGATAGTCTGCGGAAGATTCATTAACTGCCCGTACCACTGTACGTAATCTTCGTGACGTGTCAGCTTTTCGAGTTCTTCACGCTTTACGAGGTCAAATAAAATGTTATCCTTTTCTTCGAGGACGGCTTTTAACTTATCCGTTACCGCATCGAGGAACGCCGGATTATGTGTTTTCGGGTACGGCGATTTCTTACGCCACAGAACTTTATCCGGCAACCACTCTTTCATTGCCTCACGCAATAAACCTTTTTCCCTGCCCTGATAGTCCTTATACTCCCACGGTACGTTATACAGATACTCCGCTATCCTGTAATCGCAGAACGGCACACGCACTTCAAGTCCGCTGTACATACTCATTCTGTCCTTACGGTCTAAAAGGGTCTGCATGAACCAGTCAAAATTTAACTGTGTCATCTCACGCATACGGTATTCAAGCGGATTGTCTGACTGTAATTTCATTGCGTAATCGGCGGTATTTCTGTACGCACTGTATACGTAATCCTCAGCGTCTATTTTTTCCGCATAATATTCTCTTAAGAAATTTTTCCTGTATGCCGTACTCTGTGCCCACGGGAAACCGTCCGTCATTCTGATGTCCTTATCCCTGTACCACGGATAACCTCCGAAAATTTCGTCCGCACACTCACCCGATAATGCAACAGTACCATATTTCTTTATCTCCCGACAGAATATAAGTAACGAGGCATCAACATCTGCCATTCCCGGAAGTCCTCTCGCTTCCGTGGCATCATAGAGGGCGTTTACCAGTTCCGGAGTATCAACGACTGTCCAGTGATGGTTAGTTCCGAGATATTCCGCCATGCACTGAATATATTCAGGGTCACTGTTCGGTTGGAAATGGCTTTTCTTGAAATACTTGTCATTATCCCGATAGTCTATTGAAAACGTATCAAGGATTTTTCCGTGTTTCTTCATCTCCTTACTCGCTACCGACGATATAAGACTTGAATCAAGTCCGCCGGAAAGGAAAGTACATACCGGAACATCTGAAACAAGCTGTCTGCGTATCGCATCAAGTACGAGTTCACGGACATGTTCGGTAGTCTGTTCAAAAGTTTCATGTAGTTCAAAGGCTTTAAGTCTCCAGTACTGGCGGAGTTTAAGACCGTCTGCGGTATAGTATCCGTACCAGCCTGCTCTTATTTCCTTTATACCTCTTATTACTCCGCATGATGCCGTACGTCCAGGGGACATCAGAATCAATTCCGCTACACCTTGAGAATCTATTTCATGTGGTACGTCGGGATGTTGCAGAAGTGCCGGTATCTCTGAGGCAAAAATAAGTTTATTATCGTTCATGTAGTAGAAAAGAGGTTTGACACCTATTCTGTCACGTGCCATGAAAAGTCTGTGTTTAGTTTCGTCGTATACCGCAAAGGCATATATGCCGTTGAACCTTTCAAGACACTTTTCACCCCATTTGACGTAACTTTTCAGTACTACTTCCGTATCGGAATGTGTATCAAATTCAAAGTCTTTTTCAAGTTCCTTACGGATTTCATCTGTGTTATAGAGTTCACCGTTATATACTATCGTATATTTTCCGTATGACATCGGTTGTCTGCCGTTCTGAACGTCTATAACCGCAAGTCTCGTATGAATCAGGGCGGATTCTTTAGTAAGTACAATACCCCTCTGGTCAGGACCTCTTCGGAGAAGTGCGTGTTGCATATTCTCGTAAACTTTCATATCTTCACGCATATCTTCCTTAAAGCTGATAGCTCCGGCGATTCCGCACATAAAAAAACAACCTCCTTTTGTGGTTTGTATATTATATGCGGTATAACGTTTTTATGATACAGCTTTATCAATTCATAATTAATAATTAATAATTATGAATTATGAATTAATTTAACACGCCAAGTACAAAAAAGCAGTCTCCGGTTACGGCAAACTGCTTTGTTTTTAATATTACTTGTTTATCTTCATTGAGATGTCAAAACACCTGACGGAGTGTGTCAACGCACCGAGGGATATTATATCAACTCCGGTTTCCGCTACCGTACGGATATTTTCAACGGTCACATTTCCCGATGCCTCCAGTAATGCACGTCCGGCGGTAATCTCTACAGCCTGTTTCATATCGTCGTATGACATATTATCAAGCATGATTATCTCGACTTTATTGTCAAGTGCTTCCCTGAGTTCGTCGAGGGTACGCACTTCTACTTCAATCTTTACCGTATGACCTATTTTTTCACGTAATGCCTTTACCGCCGGAGTTATACCGCCGTATGCGTCTATGTGATTATCTTTCAGCATCGCACAATCGGACAGGTTAAAACGGTGATTTTTTCCGCCACCAACTGTCACGGCGTATTTCTGTAATGCACGTAATCCGGGAAGTGTTTTTCTCGTATCGGTAACAGATGCTTTCGTACCGGTCACCTGCTCCACGCACTTATTAGTAGCGGTGGCGATACCTGACATATGCTGTAGGATGTTCAATGCGGTTCTCTCACCTTTCAGGAGTGTTAAAGTACTTCCGTTCATACGTGCGATAACGTCCCCTTTATTTACTTTCGTACCGTCTTTTATGAGAATCTCAAAATCTACGTCACCACCTGCGAGGTCAAAAACCCGTTTTGCTATCTCTATACCGCATACAATACCGGTATCCTTTGCGACGTAATATACGGAACTCTTATGTTCTTCCGGTATCAGATTATCTGCGGAGGCATCTATATAATTTATGTCTTCCATGAGTGCGGTTGTAATTATATTGTCAACGTAACATTGTAATAATTTCATTTTTTTAATCCTTTCGTTTATTTGTATTCCGAATCAATTTCAAGATACTCTTCTAAAGTCATTCCGGAACAGTATAATTTCCTTGCAACGTCATAACCAACGTATCTTATATGCCACGGTTCGTATTTATAACCTGTAATGTGTTGTTTATCTTTCGGATAGCGTATTATAAAGCCGTATTTCCATGCATTTTCCGCAAGCCATACAGCTTCCGGCGTACCGTCAAAAGAATCGTCAGCGGTATTGACATCCATCGCCATACCTGATTGATGTTCTGAAAAACCTGCTCTTGCTGAAAAAGTATCCGTTACCTCCTGACCGTATTCAGAAACGTATCTTTTATACAGACTATTCTGATACTCATACGAACGGAAACCGGAGTATATACGCAGATTTATACCGTCCCGTCTCGCACAACACGACATTTTCCGGAACGCTTTCATAGTACAGGCGGTCAGACCTTTCGGGTCATAATCCGGCGGTAACGGATAACTCTTATTCACTACAAGTATATTATTCACATAAGTAACGCCATTTATATTACATATACGCATATATATCACCTCATACCAATATATGAGGATATTATATATATCGTGAATCTTTTTACTGCATTACCTCGCCTAGTATTATATATGCTACCGTAACTATCGACTTTGCAAGTATATAATCCGTATCAACAACGTATCCGGAGCTGAGCAGGTCATCACGCATTTCCTTGATACGTCTGAACCCTTCTGTAGCTTCTTTCTTATCCGGTATTACAAAGTGGCTTCTCTGCATTATACGACGTGTTTCCGTCCGGAATCCTTTCGGCATATGCGGACCGTCAAGGTGTGCGTCAAATTCAGCGGTTTCAAAGTCTGTCGGTACGCTGTCAAGTCTCGACTTTATGCATTCCGTGGCGTGGCGTGAAAATACAAGTGCTTCCAGTAACGAATTACTTGCAAGGCGATTACTACCGTGTACGCCGGTATGCGAACACTCACCACAAGCAAAAAGATTACGTAAACTTGTTTCCGCATTATTATCAACGTCGATTCCACCCATTAAGTAATGCTGACATGGGAAAATCGGTACAGGTTCTTTAGTGAGGTCAAAACCTTGTTTCAGCAAGTTCTCGTAAATCATCGGGAAACGCTTTTTAAGAAATTCGCTGTCCTTGTAACTTATGTCAAGGAAAAATTCGGTAGAGTTCTGTTTTCTCGATTCAAGCACTATTGCGTGTGATACTACATCTCTCGGTGCTAATTCAAGTCTTTCGTCGTAATTCTGCATGAAACGTTCTTTTTTACAGTTCAGGAGATACGCACCCTCACCACGTACCGCCTCGGAAATAAGGAAACACTCACGGGTTGCCCTGTTATTGAAAGCCGTCGGGTGAAACTGTACATAACTAAGATTTTTTATTTTCGCACCCATTTCATACGCAAACGTTATACCGTCACCGGTAGCGATAGCAGAATTTGTTGTAAACTCATAAACTCTTCCGATTCCACCGGTAGCGAGTATCAGGAAATGACAGTTATAAGTCTGGTAACCATCATCATTTTTCATGAATGCGGAATATCCTGTAGAAGTTTTTTTCGTACCGCATATTATAGTATTTTCAAGTATTGTAACATTTTCGAGTTCCTGGACATTTCTTAACAGTGTGGAGGTTATCTCCTTACCGGTAGCGTCGGCATGGTGGAAGATACGATGATGACTATGACCGCCTTCGAGAGTACGGTGATATGTGCCGTCAGGGTTTTTATCAAAATCAACGCCGAGTTCTATGATATGCTGTAAATCCTGTCCGGCTTCGCTTACGAGGGTATGAACAGCATCTACATTATTCTTGAAGCCTCCGGCAATAAGCGTATCATTCTGGTGATACTGGATGTTATCCGTCGGGGAGTTGTAAACTCCGGCGATACCACCTTGTGCGAGCGACGAGTTACACAGACTGAGTTCACGCTTGCACACAATAAGTACACGCAGTGACGACGGCAGATTAATTGCCGAGTACAGCCCAGCCGCTCCACAACCGGCTATTATTACATCATAATTAAAATTCATGTTTCAGCACGTCCTTTAAAAAAAATATGGTACTTAGATATTATATCACAAAAATTTCTTAATGTCACTACTTATTGAAATATTTTTCCGGAATTTAAACCTACACTAAAACAATATACGGTTAAAAATTTTAATATTTTATCTGTAGACATCAAACCATACATATTATATAATATATGTACAATTAAAAAAACTGGAGGAATATTTATCCGTACACTGATAGAAAATTACAGAAAAAGTCATATACTGATAATGGAACGTATAAAGTTTCTTACCAAAATGAAAAACGAAAAAAAATTATCGGAAGAAGAAAATATCGCACAACGTATAAAATTACTGTACACTGAAAAATCTGAACTCGAAGAAATTACAGAACATCTTGAAAAGTACGTTGAAAGGGTTGAAGAACGTGACAAGACGCAGAAGATATTCCGATAAAATCACCGGTGAAATTGATAAAAATATCCGTGCATTGATAGAAATAAGAAGCAATGAAAGCTCCGTCACCAGACTGAAAAGAATTTTGTTAAATGTAATTAATAATGAACTCACAGCGAGACAAAAGGAAATTATTATGTTATACTATTTCAAGGGACTTGATACGGTGACTATCGCTAAACAGTACGGCATCACACCGCAGGCGGTATCAGCTATCATGTCAAGGGCAAGAAAAAGAATGTACAGAATAATGAAATATTGTCTGTAAAGGAGAAAAAAATATGAATCCGGAATTACAGTATCTGCGTGAAAAGACTTCAAAACTGACGGAATCCGCCGGTGTATACATCATGAAAGATAACGACGGAAATATTATATATATTGGAAAAGCGAAGAATCTCCGCCGACGTGTAAGCAGTTACTTCAGGGAAAATGCTGACCATACACCGAAAGTATCGGCAATGGTGGAAAACGTCAGCGATTACGATTTCATAGTAACAGACAGCGAATATGAAGCGTTATTACTTGAATGTAGTCTGATAAAACAACATAAGCCTAAATATAACATACTGCTGAAAGATGACAAGGGTTATCATTATATCCGCATTTCAGACGACGATTACCCACGCATTACCGCCGAAAAAAATACTCTTAAAGCCGGAAAGTATTCAGACCCTTATATAAGCGGACTGGTCACAACCGAAACCGTCGACGAGGTAAACAGTATATTCAGACTGCCTACCTGTAACAGAAAATTTCCGCAGGATTTCGGGAAAAAACGTCCGTGCCTGAACTATCATATAAAAAAATGTATGGGAGTATGTACCGGCAGAATATCACGTGAGGAGTACGCCGTAATCGTAAAGCAGGCGGAAAACTTCATGAAAAAAGGCAGTACGGAAGCGGTCAGGCGTATGGAAGAGGAAATGAATAAAGCATCTGAAAACCTTGACTTTGAAAAAGCTATCCTGCTCCGTGACAGGATAGAGTATATAAAAAAGTCATACGAAAAACAGAAAATCATAAATAATACCGTGGAAAATGCTGATATTATAGGTATCGCAGAATTTTACGGAGAAGTATATATTTCCGTACTTATGTACCGTAACAACAGGCTTTATGATAAAAAAGTCATAGAATTTTCCGATACAGTTTCCGACGATATAATAACATCTTTTATGGTACAGTATTATTATAACAGAAACGATATTCCGGAACTGATTATTACGGAAACTTTACCAGAAGACCTCGGAATTATACGGAAAATGTTATCTGAACGTTCAGGGCATAACGTAAATATATGTACCGCAAAACGTGGGAATCAATCGGAACTGCTGAGACTTGCGAAAAACAACAGTGCGGAATACATCGCCCTGAAAAATAACCGTACCGGAAAAGAGGTAATTGAACTCGGACAGCTTGCAAAAGTTCTCGGACTTGATAAGCCACCGCAGTATATAGAGGCTTACGATATTTCAAATCTCGCTGATGAATCGATAGTCGCCGGAATGGTTGTATTCGTCGACGGCAGACCCTTTAAAAAAGCGTACAGACATTTTAATATAAAGCAAATCCGGACACAGAACGATTATGACAGTATGTACGAGGTTCTGAAACGCAGGCTGTCACACATAGTCAATCAGGACGGTGACGAATTTTTCCGGCGGAAACCTGATTTAATTCTTCTCGACGGCGGAAAAGGTCACGTAAATATAATTAACGAGCTGGTCAGGGAACTGGATATTGATATAAAAATTTTCGGTATGGTCAAGGATAGCCGACACCGTACCAGAGCTATTACTTCCGGTGGTCAGGAGATACAGATAAATAAATTACAGTCGGCGTTCAATCTCGTAACTCGCATACAGGACGAAGTACATCGATATTCCGTAAATTATATGCACTCCCGACATCACAGAAAAACATACTTTTCAGAACTCACTACAGTAAAGGGAATCGGTGAAAAAAAAGCCGGAAAACTTCTGACAAAATACAAAACCAAAGACAATCTTAAAAAAGTCACACCGGAAGAACTGGCGGAAACAATAGGGATAAATATTAATACAGCCCGTGAATTGTGGGCGGTAATACAGAATCTTTAAGGAGTTTTTTTATATGAATACACCTGTATATGATTTTCTTAAGAAATACGCACAATCCGGTACACTCCGGTGTCATATGCCTGCTCATAAGGGAGTGGCAACTGTACCGGAACTTTCGGAAATGTATTCTTTCGATATAACGGAAATATCCGGTGCGGACAGTCTTTTTGAAGCAACCGGCATTATTGCACAGAGTGAAAAAAATATGTCAACTCTTTACGATACCGCCGGTACGGTATATTCCGCCGGAGGTTCTACACTCTGCATACAGACTATGCTTTACATCATGAAATCGGAAAACAGAAAAATTTTCGCCGTCCGTAACGTACACAGAGCGTTTCTTAATGCGGTGGCGTTACTCGATATTGACGTTGAATGGATTCTGCCGGAGTACAGAACCGGTATACTTTCCGGCAACATAAACCTGAATGACGTCGAAAATATACTGAAAAATTCCGACGTACCGTCCGCACTGTACGTTACATCACCGGATTATACCGGAAAAACTGCGGATATATCTGCACTCGCTGAAATATGTCATAAATATAACGCCCGGCTTATAGTCGATAACGCACACGGAGCTCATCTTAAATTTCTTGAAACCGATATACACCCTGTAACTCTTGGTGCGGATTTGTGTTGCGATTCCGCCCATAAGATGTTACCGGCTCTTACAGGTTCGGCAATGCTCCATACGTCCGTACCCGAATACGTACCACTTCTCAAACAGGCAATGAGTATGTTTGGTTCAACAAGTCCGTCGTATCTTATAATGATGTCGCTTGACTTATGCAACAGATATATTGAAGAGTCGATAAAATCGGATATAGAATCAAATATAAAGTATCTCGACAGTTTCCGCTGGGATTTTTCCGACAGACTTATTTTTTCCGAAAGTGAACCGTTTCACATTACGATAAAGGCAAGCGAAAGCGGTTACGACGGTATCGAACTTGCTGACCTGCTCCGACGGTACGGCGTAGAGTGCGAATATGCGGACAGTTCAGTAATAGTACTGCTTATGTCGCCGGTATGTACAGACTGCGATTACGATATATTATATAATGCTCTTTCGGAATCGCTGAAAGTATGCAACAGGATTACGCCGTATACTACCGATTTTATACCGCTACTTCCGGAACGTGTTATGTCGGTACATGATGCGGTATTCTCACCGTGTGAAACCGTATCTGTTGAAAATGCAGTCGGCAGAATATGTGCATCGGTAAAAGTACCGTGTCCGCCAGCGATACCGATTGTTGCGAGTGGTGAACGGATTGACGAAAATTCTGTAAATATTTTCCGGAAGTATGGCATTTCAGATGTAATTGTGGTAAAATAGTATTATCACAAAACAAAAGAGGATTGTTTATGCAAAAAATTTACGGAAATAATTTATTGATTTCAAATCTATGTAACATGAAAAAATCGGGACGGACTGCCCATACTGTATTGTTTTACGGTGAAAAGGGTACGGGTAAAAAACTTATGGCAGAATTTTATACCTGTCTTATGATGTGCAGGAATCCCATTAATAATATGCCGTGTGGGATATGCAGTAGCTGTAGAAATATCCGGAACGATACGCACCCTGATGTAAAATACGTCGAAACTTCAGGGAAATCGGGCGGATATTCAGTAGATACTGTACGCAGAATATGTACAGATGCTTACGTAAAGCCTAACAATAATACGAACTGCAAAGTATATATATTCCGTGACTGTCATCACATGGACGCACGCACACAGAACACTCTTCTGAAAATAATTGAAGAACCACCTGATTATGTATACTTTATATTTACCGCAGAATCCAAATCCGATTTTTTACCTACTATCATTTCAAGATGCGTATGCTTCGGAGTGTCACCCTGTACCGAGGAGAAGGCGGAGATTTCACTTACTGAAAGCGGTTACGATAAACGGGAAATCAAAAAATCTATAGAATGTTTTCATGGAAATATCGGTATGTGTACGGAATATATCCGCAATGAAAATTTACGTAAGCAGATTGATTTGACAAAAACGCTCACGGATAGTATAATTAAAAAAGACGAGTACGCACTTGATAACACTTTATACACGCTAGGCAATGAAAAACACGTCATTAAGACCGTTCTTGTCATGCTCGGTAATATAATAAGAGATTCCGCCGTACTTATACACAATCCGCAAGCCGATAATATAGGCTGTTACCGTGAGGGTGCGGTCAGACTGTCATATATTATCACGTCCAGAAAGGCGGAAAAAATTCATAAATCAATAGAACGTGCATGGCATACGATAGAATGTAACGTCAATGTGAATCTCGCACTGTCGGCGTTATGTACGGAAATTATCGAAACACTGATTTAAAATACCGGAGGAAATTTTTATGATAGAAATTGTAGGAATCCGCTTTAAAAAAGTGGGAAAAATTTACTACTTCTCACCGGAGGGAATAGAAACACATACCGGCGATATGGCGATAGTTGAAACCGCCGGAGGTACGGAATGCGGTGAAATAGTAATAGCCAACAAGATGATTGATGACAGCATACTGACATCACCACTGAAACCGGTTCTGAGAATCGCCAACGAATACGATTTAAAGATACTTCAGAAAAAACAACTCAAAGAAAAAGATGCTTTCAGGATTTGCGAGGAAAAAATAAAAATGCGTAATCTGAAAATGAATCTCGTTGACGTTGAATGTACTTTTGATAACAGCAAGCTATTATTTTACTTTACCGCTGAAAACCGTGTGGATTTCCGGGAACTCGTAAAGGATTTAGCCGGAATTTTCCGTACACGTATAGAGTTAAGACAGATCGGTGTACGTGATGAGGCTAAAATTTTAGGCGGTCTCGGAATCTGCGGACGTGAATTTTGCTGTAAAAGCTATATCGGCGATTTCCAGCCGGTATCTATAAAAATGGCTAAGGAGCAGGGTTTATCACTGAACCCGTCGAAAATATCGGGTACGTGTGGCAGGTTGATGTGTTGCCTGAAAAACGAACAGAACGCATACGAAGAACTCCTTAAAATAACTCCGAAAGTCGGAGCATTAGTTGTAACGCCCGACGGTGTAAAAGGTAGGGTTGAGGACGCAAATATTATTACCGGCAAACTCCGTATCAAAACCGATAAATCGGAAGTTCCGGTAGTACTCGACAGAAGCGAGGTAAAACTTCTCAAAGATGCGGAAATCAAACTGAATCGTGATGAAATAAAGGCTCTTAAAAATCTTGAGGGTAAATAATGGATAAGATAAATTACGGTAAACTGCTTGACGACAAATTAAACGAACTCGAAAAATCCGGCGATAAACCTTCACTTTTACTGCACGTATGCTGTGCACCGTGTAGCAGTCATACACTTTGCGTACTGGAAAAATATTTCAGGATAACGTTATATTTCTGTAATCCGAACATATCGCCGGAAAGTGAATTTATATACCGTCTCGACGAACTGAAAAGGCTTGTCAGTGAAATGGGTCTTGATGTGGAAATCATCGAGGAAAAATATAATCCCGATATTTTCTATAAACTCGCCGAAGGTCTCGAAACTCTCCCCGAAAGAAGTGAACGCTGTCAGAAATGTATCGCCTACCGGTTGGAGATGTCCGCAATAAAAGCAAAATCCCTTGACTGCGACTATTTCACAACTACCTTAACTATAAGTCCGCATAAAGACTGTAATTTCATTAACCGGTGCGGTGCGGAAATATCGGAAAAATACGGTGTGAATTATCTTTTTTCCGATTTCAAGAAGCATGACGGCTACAAACATTCCATAGAACTTTCACGGAAATATAATCTGTATCGTCAGAACTATTGCGGATGTATATATAGTAAAATAAATTCAGAAAAAAGGTGATTTCATGTCAAAAGAATTAAAAACAAATGCTATGCGGTTTCTGGACAAAAATAAGATAGAATATACCGTACAGTCGTATGAGTGTGCGGAGTTCATAGACGGCGTAACCTGTGCTGAAGCTCTCGGACAATCTCCGGAAGAAACTTTCAAGACCCTCGTCGCACATGGTAAATCAGGCGGATATTATTGTTTTCTGTTACCGGTTGCGGAAGAACTTGACCTGAAAAAATCGGCGAAAAGCGTCGGGGAAAAATCGGTAGAACTTATACACGTAAAAGATATAACAAAAATCACCGGATACGTCCGGGGTGGTTGTACGCCGATAGGTATGAAGAAACAGTTTCCTACCGTCATACATAAAAGTGCGGAAAATCTCGGATTATTCTATATAAGCGGTGGAAAAATCGGCTTACAGATACATCTTTCACCGGTCAGGATTGCGGAATCTATCAACGCAAAATTTGCGGACATCATATTATGAATAAAAAAATTACAAGTATTATTTCCGGTATAATCATACTGCTTGCCGGTACGGGTGTAACGGTCTTCAATCTGAATGACGATTCAACAACAGATATTTCTGCACCTGCTCCGGAAACAACTGTTACTAAAGCTATTACTGAAGCTGTTCCGGAAACTGCTACGGAAATTATTTCCGAATCTCCGGAAGAAATTTTTTCCGATAATAGCAGTTACGTTGAATATCATTTCCGGAATAATAAACTACTTACCGAACACTTTGATAAACACGGCAGTGAGTTTGAAACAGATTTTGATTATCTTACACCCGAAGATTACGAACATGGTGCAAGTGATGTTATAAATAATCCGGAAGCACTTTTCAAATACGAAGCGGAAGACGGTGACGGCGTTTATTACATTGAGGCTTCAAATGAATTTGTTATACTCTCTACCGACGGCTACATAAGAACGTATTTCAGACCTACAAGGGGTATCGACTATTTCAATAAACAGTAATCTATGTCATTTTTCACAAACAGAAATTTGTTTTTTTGTGAAGTTTTACCTATCTTTATAAAATAATATAGACAAATACGGCAAAATAAGGTATAATAAGTCTTATATAAACATCGGCAACCGTATGCCGTAAATGCGGAAAACCGCACTTTTTTTTTACTGTGTGGTTGCGGAGTGTATAAAATGAGAGTTATTACAGGTATTGCAAGGGGCAGAAAATTAATCGCTCCAGAGGGTCTCGACGTAAGACCTACTACAGATAAAGTCAAAGAAGCGATTTTTTCCGCTATACAGTTTGAGATCGCCGGAACGTATGTACTTGACCTTTTCGCCGGTAGCGGTCAGATGGGTATTGAAGCGTTAAGCCGTGGAGCATCAAGAGCCGTTTTTGTCGACAGTTCGCAGAAAGCGATACGGTGCATAAATAATAATGTGCGTGCGGTGGGTTTTGAAAGACAGTCGGAAGTTATCAGCCGTGACAGTTACGACTATATAAAGTTTACCGGAAATGTGTTTGATGTCGTGATTCTTGACCCGCCTTACCGTCATAATCATATCGATAACATACTTCCGTTGGTGGCGGATAAGGTAAGGGACGGCGGTATCATGATATGCGAGTATGAGGCGGAAGCCGGTGAACCCGTCGTACCGGATGGTTGTATTCTGCGGAAAACTTATCATTACGGAAAAATAAAAGTTTCCATAATATGCAAATCTTTGCCGGAGGTGTCGGAAAATGCGTAGAATAGCGGTATGCCCGGGAAGTTTCGACCCCGTGACGTTAGGACATCTCGATATTATCACGAGAGCATCTAAATTATTTGATAAAGTTATCGTGCTTATTTCCCGGAACGCCGGAAAATCTGAACCGAGTTTCACCGCAACGGAAAGAATGCTGATGATTGAGGCGGTAACTCATAATCTCGATAATGTAGTAATCGATATACTCGACGGCTTACTTGCCGATTACGTCCGGAACGTCGGGGCGGTAGCGATTGTAAAAGGTCTGCGTGCGGTGAGCGATTTTGAGTATGAATTTCAGATGGCTCTTGCGAATAAAAAACTTTATCCGGAAGCGGAAACTGTTTTTCTCACAACCGCTTCTGAAAATATGTATCTCAGTTCAAGCGTGGTAAAACAGATTGCCTGTTTCGGCGGAGATATAAGCCATTTTGTACCCGAAGTGATTCTTGAAAATATACAACAGAGACTCGTTAAAGAAAGGTAGATTTTATAACATGAATATTGAAGAAATACTCGACGAAATAGACGAACTCCTCGATAATTCGACTTCTATTCCGTTTGTACAGCACAAGAAAATTATAGACGGTGAAAGACTTCGGGAACTCGTCAACGATGTACGCCTGAATATGACGCAGGAACTTAAGGAAGCTAAGGAAATAGAACGTGAAAGTCAACGCATACTGAGTAACGCAAAAGCAAGTGCGGAAGATATAGTACGCCGTGCGGAAGACAGAGCTTCCCAGCTGGTGGAACACGAAAGAATAGTAGTTGAGGCACGGAAAAAAGCAATTGAAATTCTTACAAAATCGCAGAACTCCTCAAAAGTGATACAGCAGAACGCAGCTTTAGCAGTTGCGAAAATGCTGAATGAAGCGGAAAATCACTATAACAAGAACCTCCAGAACATAAAGGCGGTAAAGGCACGAATCGGGGCAAATCTCAAAGCCTCCACCACTTTCAAGAATAACGACGAAAATATGTAAAAACAAAACGGTACTTCTTAATCAAGTACCGTTTTTTTCTTTAAATCAATACGCCATGGATATATCTGTTACTGAATACCGGTTTGTCGTTACAGTAAGCCTGCGTGATATAACTGCCGTTGTAATACATTTCCGTTACATTATTTTCACTGAAATAAATATCTGAAAATTTTTCAAGCGATACCCTGTTGATTTCCCGGAGATAAGGATAACCGTCATTTTCATCTGCCGTACATACCATGTAACCATACGGATACGGTAGTTTCATACGTGATGAAGGCATTTCCGGCAGACCTTCGATAAACGGATAACCGTTATTCTTTGCGGAATCTATACAGAAACTCATATATACGCCTCCGTACAGCTGAACCCGATTGAACGCAGATATTCCGCATCTTTACACTGTTCGGTAGTCAGCTTGTAAATATTTTTTATATTATCGCCGTTAACCGATGTAACCGTATTATTTCTACGTAATACGTCAACATCATAAAAACAGGTTGTAATAATATTACCATACCAGTATAAGTTATATATGAGTGAACTAACTTCACATACAAGATAACATCCGCTGAATACGCATTTTTTTGAAGAAAAATCGAATGTTGAAAGACCTGATATTTTACTTGTTGTGATATTTACGAAAAAATACGAATCGGAAACATCTGATTCCGTTATCACGGAATTGTAGCCACCTGTAGACCTTACAAAATCGTTGACGAATATTTCAAAATTCATCTGACTATGTGTAATAGTATCTCCGGAAAAATAAGGGTAAACGGTCTTTGAACTTGATTTTATTACAAACATACAGTAATCCGCAGAAATTTCAATACCTGCTCCGTGTAATATACAGTGTTTATGCGTTTCGCTTGCGGTATCGGGTTCTGATGCTGTAATATCGTTCATAATTATTGTACAATATCTCAGCGATATACTGTTATTTTCTCCGGTATTGCCGAAAAGAAAGACATTTTTTCCGGTAAGTCTTATATTCTCGATATATAGATTTTCAACGGATATTTTTTGTGAATCGCCTGTTAAAACAAACATACTCGCATCGCTACCGTTTACAACGTAATTTACATTTCTTATTACGTGACCGTTTCCGGCAATATGTTTACAGTCAAGAGTAATCGGTCTGAAGTTATCGGCGTAGGGTGTATTATTGAAATCTATATCTGCACCAAGTGAAAAATATACGTCGCTACCACCTATTGACGACATAAAATATAAATCGTCGGCGGTCATGATTATGTAAGGATTTTCCGCAGTTCCTTTACCTTTAATCAAAATAATCAGACCTCCCCTGTTATCACATAAAGCGAATTTTTCTTGTGTTCGATTGTATCGTATTCCTTACGTGTGACCGGTATTATTTCGGGTCTCGCAAGGTATACGGCGGTATCAGCTTCCATACTGTCGAGACGGCGTTTTGTATCCTCTATATTGAAAGCGTTTATCTGACCTTGTACCCATACGTTGAAATTATTTACTATTTCCTGAAGTTGCAGATTTGCACGGTTTATGCTGTCCTGTAACTGTTCGAGACACTCGCCGGTCACTATCGCCATACGATTTATGAACTGTTCGTTTGTATCGGGTAAGGATTCGTTTTTACCGTCAACGGTAGGCTTTACAGTTACCGGTGACATATCGTACTTTATGACAGTATTAATTACGCCGTCTGCTTCCTCGAACGCCCGGAGTTCGAGACGTAATTTTCCTGAACGTCTGGTAAAATCTTCCGATACTCTCCATCTGATTCTTACGGTGTTATAGTCGGTTACCTCCGGCATTATGACCTGGTTTGCTTCATAACCGTCTTCATTTACCCCGACTATCATAAAATTATAACCGCTTATATCTGCATTATTATAAAAGCGTCCGAGTAAAATATTTATCGTGTCTGCGAACTTCTCCCCCTGTACGAAAAGATTCCCGAATGAATAGGTAGGTATATTTTTTCCTTTTGCGAAAATATCCAAAAAAAACAGCTCCTTAAAAAATAATAGTCAAAGCAGTTCCGCAGTATCTGCCTTACATAAAGGGGCAAAAAAAACGCCCTCTTCAACGTTAAACCGTTGAATAAGGCAAAAAATTAACAAAAAGTTCAAAAAAAGATAAAAGGAAAATTTTATGAAAAAAAGAGTTGGAACAAGCAATGATTAAAATTAATGTAACTTTTTATTACATAATCATTATATCAAAAAATTTTTCATTTGTCAAGAGTTATTGTTAAATTTTTCTGAAAAAATTTCCGGAATATCCGAAAAAGCGGGACACTCCGGAAATATAATTTAATTAATTGTTGTCTTCTTCGGGTATGAGTGGGTGTTTATCAGCATCAGGTTCATATTTCAGTATTATGTTTTTTATATTGTCGTCTCTTGTCATGTTGTAGACCATCTTAAGGGCGTTGAGGGCGTTAGGTATGTTCCTTTCACCGAGATAGTGTGCAGCGAGTTCGGAGGCTACCCTTAAAACTTCCGGATTAAACCCGAACTTCATTTCATATCTGGCGAAAATTTCAGTAAGTTCTTCATTAGTATAACGTCTCAGCGGTGAACCTTTCAGCTGTGCGAGATGTCGCATTTCATAAGGTATCATCTTGTGCGGATACATCATTGTGCTTGCCTGATAGAATCCGGAAGCATCGTCGAAATCGCCGGAATCCGTGAGGGCATATCCCATATTTGCGTAACATCTCGCAAGAGTTACGGGTGAAGACGCTATTTTTATAGTATCCCTTGTCACTTCAATAAGTCGTTTCCTGTTCTGAAGAAGTTTGTAAACCTCGGCGAGTTCAAACATAGGGGCACAGTCCACAGGGTTGAACTCTATCGCCTGTCGCAATACCGGTATTGCATCGAATGGTGAACCGGTTTCCGTCAGTATATACGCATAAGTTGTAAGATATACAGCGAGGTCAAAGGGTGCACGGTTCAGTGTTTTTTCCTGTCTGAACAGAATCTGCATAAGATTATCTTCAAACGGATTACGGGTTGAAACGTATTTATATTTATCGGTTTCCTTGAATTCAACGGTTATTTTCTTGTAAAGTCTTTCGGCGATAGGTTTTGCATCAACTGCGTTGTGTTTTTCGAGAAGGTCTGTAATCTGTTTGTGTACGACATCAAGACCCACACCGTCAAGATGTGTGATACGTTTTATCTCCTCAAGTTCTTCTTCCGGCATATTCTCTACCAGTAATTCACCGGCTACCTTTACGCCGTCCATGTTACCTATCCTTGCGAATCTTTCCGCTTCACGTCTTAAAAATGTATCGTTACCCTTTATATCGTCTGTCAGTTTAGATTTCAGGTCAGCATATATTTCATTATATGACATTCTTATTTCCTCATTTCACGAATTATTATTCTTATTATCTTTTTCCCGACGGACTTTCTCAAAACTTCCGGATATTGCGGAAATAATGTCTTCTACAGAATCAAGTACCGGCATAGTACAAGGTGGTTCGTAATCGTCCGGCAGAAATTCCGGTAAAGAACCGGTTGTATATTCCGTTATCAGGTCTATACATTTTTCCGTTACCGTATCTGCGAATTTTTCAGTTTCCTCACGGATTATACGCCGGAGCTCTATATAAAGTTCGTCACGGGTCATTACTTATTAAAATCCTTTCTTTGCAAGGTCTCTTCTGAATTTAGCATCTATTTTTTCCTGTTTTTTCTTTTCCTTTAATTCTGCCTTGGTAAGAGGTCTCTGAGGTTCGGCAGGTTTGCTTACCGTCTTAGTCTGTGTACGCACGCCACCGCCTGAAGGTGCTTTATACTCCTGATATACAGGAACATTTTTCTTCATTTTTTCCTGTTGCAGACGCTTCTCTTTTTCGGAGTTGTCACCCATAGCGGAAAGCATATCTTCAATGGAACTAAGTACAGGCATATTTCTTGCGGAGCTTCCCTGTGTTTCCGTAAGGCTTTTGTTGGCGTATTCTTTCGACTCCGCAATAGCATTTATAAAAACCTGTGACGTTGATTTACTGTGTTCATGTACGGAAATTTTCGATACATTGGCAGAAGTTGCAGGCATACCACCTTTAGCAGCAGCGGCGGCGGCTATTTTCTGCCCGGGAGTAAGTCTGTTGTCCCTGGAGGGTTTAGGTGATACTGTCGGCGATACGGCAGGCTGAACAGGCTGTACCGGTTGGACAGGTTGAACAGGTTGCGGAAACGGCTGACCGTATGGCTGTTGCATGGTCGGCTGACCAAACGGCATATAAACAGGCTGACCGTTCGGACCGTAACCTGTCAACTGCATAGGTACGTATGTATAAATCGGCTGGTTGTTCTGGTCGTAACCGTTAAACTGCGGAACGTTCATAATCTGACCTATCATATTCTGCTGTTGATACATAGGTTGCTGAGGATACGCCTGTTGCTGAGGATATACCGGTTGTTGCGGAAATATCGGCTGTTGCGGATATGGTGACTGTATCGGTGGTGGTGTCTGCTGTACCGGCTGGACAGGGTCAACAGGTTGCAGAGGTTCTTCAACGTAATCTTCTTCGTTGAAATCTGACGGTTCATAAACTTCTTCATTATTTTCTGAAAAATCTTCCGGTGATGTTTCTTCCTGCTCCACCATCACCGCCATATCTTCGAGCGACGGAACAGCTGTACTTTCCGGAACTGGTTCAGGTTCAGTATATGCCGGTTCTTCTATTTCCGGAAACTGGATATCGTCGAAAACCGGCTGATTATATTCTGTTTTGGGTTCAGATTCGTATTCGTAATAATCCGGTTCGTTGGATTGAATTTCCGGAACTTCTATATCATCCAGTTCCGGATTTCCATATTCCTGTAGTGGTTCATATTCCGGTGCAACTTCGTCAAGCGGTGGAAGTTCAATGTCTTCAATCTCCGGAGTACCGTATTCCTGTACAGATTCTGTTTCCTGTAGCACGTCGTCGAGTGAAGGCAGTTCAATATCTTCAATCGCCGGAGAGCTGTATTCCTGTACCGGTGCGAGTTCCTGTGTAAGTTCGTCAAGAGACGGAAGTTCTATATCTGCCATTTCTTCCGGTTCGTCTGGTTCAGGGGGTTGTGGGTTATCGTTACCGAAAAGCCTGTTGGCGACGGAATCCCAGTCGGTAGGAGTAGCAGTTTCCACACTGGGTTCGGGATTATATGAATAATCGGTTTCCTCGTAATAACCGGAGTTATCAACTGCCAGAGACTGACTTTCCGAGACTTTCACATTACCATATGCGAACATCTTCATAACATCGTCGTCATCTATTATTCCAACCGGTATTTCATCTTCCGCAGGTGGCAGATCAGGGTTTTCCTCGTCAGGCGGAGGATTAATAGTAGAAAAATCAATAGATTCTTCGGGTTCGTCGTTACTTACAGTCTGTGAATCAAAATCGTTGTTACCTGGTAAATTTATAGCAAACTGTGCAAGAAAATCATCCTGTAAAATATTGTCAGGCTTAGGGGGTTCAGGTTCGGGTGGGGCGACAGGCTGAGGTTCAGGAGCAGGTTTGATATTGAACTGTTCAAGCGTACTGTCAAGAGCAATACCAATACCGGCAACCGGTTTTTCCGGACGCTTTTTAGGGTTAGGATTTCTTACAAACGGCACGGCAGGCGGTTCAGGTTCAGGAGCAGGTTGTGACGCATTAGGTGAGGCGGTTATTTTAGAAGTACCACCAAGCGGTACAATCCCTTCATCAGCAAGACCCATTTTTTCACGTTGTTTTTCTTCCTTCAGAAGACGTGCCATTTCTTTTTTATCGGCTTTAATCATTTTTTTTGCGAAAGCGTTTTTACATCTCTCACAGGTAATTTGTTTAAGTTCAGTAGTTTTTCCGCCACGATGATATTTATTTATATTATCGCCTTTCTGCAGATTTATACCACAGCCGGTTTTCTTATCGTTATCCGTACCGTGAATCTCATCATTCATAATAGAGGTAACAAGAGTAATATCCATATAAAAAAACTTTCCTTTCCGTACATTTCTGTACATTTTTTCACTTCAAGGCAGTGAAAGCCTGTTTTCCGGAATACGTTTCTGACGTATCACATAATACATATACATTATACAATACAAACCACAAAAAATCAACACTTTCTGAAAATTTTGCACTACTGATTATACTTTAAAGAAAATTTTCAGTAAAAAGTAACAAAAGATTATTAAAAAATTCGTCATAAGTAACAGATGATATTTAAAAAATCCCGAAAGCACTTCCGGAAAATATAGTCAGAAGATTTATATAAAAGCAAAAAATTATAAAATATCTGAAATTACTATTGCATTATCCGGCGTTTTGGTGTATTATAATAGTGTATTATTAATCAAAAACGGTCAGGAGGAAT
>JAIDCY010000007.1 GCA_029055625.1 Ruminococcus sp.
AGGAATTTTTTCCCGACGGTCATTTTCCGACTCCCGATAGTATGGACAAAAAAAGAAACGCCCTTATTCAGGAGCGTCCCGAAAAAAAACAAAGAGTATTCTGATTTGAAGTCAACGGTTGCGGAGTTAAATTATGCACGTCAGACACTTGCCGATTATCTCAGAAATGAACTAAACGTACAGAAAATGAAATGCAAAAAAGGCGATTTGGAATGATTTCTTTAATTATTTAACCCATTTTCTATTTGAAACTGGTTTACCGTGACCGAAATAAATTATTCTTTCGCCAATATTACTTATTTTTTCGGCACTTTTCAGCATTTCATTTCTGTTGTGATACAGCATAGAAACTGTAGGATAAAACATATTCATAAGAGCATCGCCAACAATAAGAGATTTTTTGTCAATGTCAATACCGATAGACCCGTTTGTATGTCCGGCAAGTGAAATAATTTTTCCGTTAATTCCGAAATTTGAAAGACTATCGCCGTCATTAAAAAATATATCCGGTTTAAATGGAATTACAGGGCGTTTTCTGAAATCTTTGATAGAAAAGAATAAAACAATTTTCCCTAAAAAACTTTTTGCCGATAGAGATTGATTTATATTTGATTTTATCAGATTGCAGTCTTTTTCGTTCATACCAATTGGTATTCCAAGTTTACCGGAAATTAAACTTGCATTTTCTGCATGGTCAAAATGTACATGAGTTAAAACAATTAAATTAACATTATACTTTTTACATAATTCAATGACTTTTTCAGAATATTTCTTTTTGCCTGTATCTACCAATATACCAGTTTTTCCGTTTGAAACAATATAACAATTTACATTTCCACATTTGATTCTATGAATTTCAGTCATTTTATTCTCCATTTTCATATTATTTGCATCAATTATTTTCATTATACCATATATAAAATATAATGTCAAGAATTTACTGAATTTTGTTCAGAAAAAATTAAAAAGTATTTGATAAAATGAGTAAAATTATTTTTGTATCAAAGCAAATGAGAGTTTCGCCAATGCAGATACTAGTGAAGGACACAAGAGTTTTCAATGGACGGTTTACAGGCACTTGAATCGCTTATCCAACAGATTAAAACCACGATAAATCCGAAATTGGAGTTACTTGGAATACTGCCGACAATGGTTGACCGCACGAAAATCAGCAGGGCTTGTATTGAAGTTCTTAATGAAAAATACGGTCAAATCCTGTTCAGAACGTCAATCAGCAGGGCAATTCAGGCGACAAACAGTGCGAAAAACAGGACTCCGCTTTGCTTATCGACAGGAAAACTCAGCACGGAATATGAAAATCTTACACAGGAGGTAATTGAAAGATGTTAAAGACACCCGAAATGGCTATGAACCGCAGAAAATCCGTTACTACCAAATTCAGCTTGTCAATGGGCTTTCGTACTGTACCGACTGCGAGGAGGACGACTAATGAACAGTCCACAGTTTGATTTAAACTCATTTCTCGCCACTCCTACAGCCTTGCAGAACGCCATAAAACAGATACCGTGCGAAATGCTCCGTCCATACCACAATCACCGCTTTGCACTCTACACAGGCGAACGTCTTGACGATATGGTTGCAAGTATCAAGGAAAACGGCGTAATCAGTCCGATAATAGTTCAGCCGTGCGATATTGGCTATGAAATTCTCATCGGTCACAACCGTTGGAACGCCTCACAAATAGCAGGAATCCCCACAATTCCTGCTATCGTGAAAGAGGGACTTTCAGAGCAAGAGGCGGAAATGTACGTCATTGAATCCAATCTTATTCAGCGTGGATTTGACAACCTCAAAATCAGCGAACAGGCAAGCGTTATCGCACTCAGGCACAGCGAAATGTTCTCACAGGGCAAAAGAAATGACATTATCCACGAACTTCAGATGTTTGAAAAGCCCGAAAAAATAACTTCGTCTCAAATTGAGACGAAGTTGCAGAGTGGCGACAGCAAGCAGAATATCGCCGAAAATTACGGAATGAGCCGTGCGAGCGTTGCAAGACTTCTGCGTATCGACAAACTTATGAATTTGACATAATCATTACTGACGAAGCTCACCATGCTGTCGCCAAGACGTACAGGAAAATTTACGATTATTTCAAACCACGTCTGCACGTCGGATTTACGGCTACTCCGAACCGTGGCGACAAAATAAAATTAGGTGGAATTTACAACAAAATTATTTTTCAGCGTGACCTGAAATGGGGATATCAAAAATCGCTATTTATCGGACATTCGCTGTATGACGGCAAAAAATTACTTCTTCTGATTGATTGTGTGGGTGTTACGGGAAAACTTTACATCTGCACTGCTCCGGATTTATTAGGAATTGATAAAATTCCTGAAAGTGTCAGGAGGAAAAAAATCAACGGAAAACTTCTCACGGAAATTGAAGAAATTATCAACGAAGAAGCCACAAAAATGCCCGACTGGAAAATAAATGCACAGCTGGTACAGATTTTTGCAACCGACGGAAAATACGATACTCACGGAATGAACTTTGTCATGTTGCCTAACGGTGATATGACCTGTTCCGTCGGTAATGGGCAAACTTTCAAGATTTTTGCGAAGGATATGACCGGTAATAGTCATGCCATTCTGGCTTATAAAAACAAGGCTTTGCAGGAAATTCAGACTGCTCCGATGCAGAAAATTCTTGACGAAATCTATCAGATGTTAGTATGCGATTATCAGGAAAGTATTTCTTTGTGAGACTTACAAAAAGTACAGAAATGGGGAGAAAATCCCGCAACGGATGCCAGCTGACACGCAAAATATAAAAACGGATAAAGCCGGTGAAAAGTCCGGATTTCGGCGGTATGTAGCTGGATTTCCAGTGGGACAAAGTGGTAAATATTGAAATTAAAATTTTTAACGTACAAAAATAAAACCCTCGATTTTGGATTAAACTTCAGATTTCGGGGGGTTTTAAATTTTCGTTTAAAAAGTGTTTAAATGCCTAAAAATAGCGTTTAAATTGATTTTAAGAAATTTAAAGATTTTTGAAAATTGAGAATAAAAT
>JAIDCY010000070.1 GCA_029055625.1 Ruminococcus sp.
TGTGCGTGCGAATCAGGCGAGAAGTCATCACGGTATAGGCTGGGAAATTTTTACTACTGATATTATAAAGTTACTTAATGAACGTGAAAAACCGATAGTTTTTATGCTATGGGGAAATGATGCTAAATCAAAGGAAAGTTTCATAACAAATCCGGCACATCTCGTACTGAAAGCTGCACACCCGAGCCCCTTGTCAGCACGTAACGGATTTTTTGGTTGTCGGCATTTTTCAAAAGCAAACGAATTTTTACGGGAAGTCGGACAGGGTGAGATTGACTGGAGCATAGATTGAGAGGTAAAAAATGAAGATAAAAGAATTATTTGAAAAGAAAACAGTTTTTTCTTTCGAGGTTTTCCCACCGAAAAAGACAAGTTCTGTCGACGTGATTTATAAGACACTCGACGAATTAAAAGACCTCAGACCCGATTTCATAAGCGTTACTTTCGGAGCAGGTGGAAGCAGTAATAATCAGTTTGCGTGCGATGTCGCTTCAAAGATAAAAGAAAACGGCATAACCCCAATGATACACTTACCGTGTATAAACTACACGAAAGAAGAGATTTCCGCCACACTGGAGGAGATAAAAAGAAGAGGAATTGAGAATATTTTAGCGTTGCGAGGTGATAAGAATCCCGATATCGAACCTAAAAACGATTTCCCGCACGCCAGCGATTTAATAACATACATAAAGGCATACGGCGATTTTGACATAGCAGGGGCGTGTTATCCGGAGTGCCACCCTGACGCCGATACTATAATAGACGATATAATGAATCTGAAAAAGAAAGTCGACGCAGGAGCAACACATCTTATAAGTCAGTTGTTTTTTGATAACAATTTCTTTTATGAATTTCGGGAGAAGACGAAACTTGCCGGAATAGACGTACCGATTGAAGCGGGTATAATGCCGGTGGTGAATAAAAATCAGATAGAAAGAATGGTCACGACGTGTGGGGCGAGTCTGCCGAGAAAATTTGTAAGAATAATGCAGAAATACGAAAACAACACCGAGGCTTTACGTGATGCCGGTATCGCATATGCGATAAATCAGATAGTTGACCTTATCGCAAGTGGTGTGGACGGAATACATCTTTATACAATGAATAATCCATATGTCGCACGGAAGATAAGCGAAGCGGTAGCAGGAATAATAAACGCATGATAAAACTTGAAACTATTTCAAAAACGGAATCCGCACGATATATGGGGGTAAAAGGCGTACCAACCAGACAGGTTACGGAGATACTGAACCGTTTTGAACCGGTAGTAAGGGAACGTGTAAGACCGGCTTATGTATACCGGAAGACAGCGTTAAGACTTACGGCGGACGGTTTGTATCTCGACGGCATAAACAGGGAACTTTCCGGAAACGATATAAAAAGACATCTCAGGGGGTGTACGTCAGCGGTAGTAATGGCGGTTACGTTATCGGGTGAAGCTGATAAACTTATCCGGCAGACCGCAGTCAAAGATATGGCGTATTCTCTGGCGGTGGATTGTCTTTGCAGTTCGGCGGTAGAGCAGGCGTGCAACATAGCGGAGAAAGAAATTTTTTCCGTTATAGACGCACCGTACAGAACGTGGCGTTTCAGTGCCGGTTACGGCGATTTTCCGCTTGATATTCAGAAAGATTTGCTATATTTCCTGAATGCACAAAGGCGGATAGGTCTGACTGTCACGGAAAACAGTTTAATGATACCGTCAAAATCAGTCACGGCAATAATAGGTATATCAGAAAATCCGGTAAGTCACGGAAAAAGAGGTTGCGAGGTGTGCAGTATGAAAGGTAGCTGTGCATTTTCCGCACTCGGCAGAACGTGTACGGAGGGGAAATAGTTTGAAAAAATTAAAAAAACTGATGATTTTTCTGACCGTTTTTTCAATGTCGATAATGTCGACGGCGTGTGGGGAAAGGGATACGGAAAAGAAAAAAGACTATACGGAATTGCAGAAAGCTATTTCCGAAAATGCGAAAAAATCGGAACTGCTGACAGGGGAGCTTGAAAATAAGAAGATAAAATGGTTATCGTCGTGGGATATAAACACCGGAAATAATGACGGTAAAAGTACGCCTGCATTTCTGGTAGCGTTTCAGGAGAGATACGGCGGAGAGATTGAATGGTATCAGTGCACACATGAAGAACGTTATGAACAGTTGGCGAAATCGATAAACGGTGACGAAGGAATAGATTTCTTTTATGCCGGTGATTCTGATGCATTCCCGAAAGGTGCGGTACGTTCTATGTTTATACCGGCGGACGATTATATAAATTTCACGTCACCGCTATGGGACGGCGTAAGGGAATTGAATGATACTTTTTTATGGAACGGCAGACATTATATAATTTCCACACGTATAGCCGGTGACAATTGCGGAGTGATATATAACAGAAAGACAGTACGTGAAGCCGGACTGAGTGACCCTGCCGAACTGTATGCGGATGGTAAATGGAACTGGGATACATTTGAGGAGATGTTGAAAAAGTTCACAGATACAGAAAATCAGCGTTACGGAATAGACGGCTGGTGGTTTGAGTTCGGACTTATTGCGACCACCGGCATAGCACCTGTGAGTATGGAGAACGGAAAACTTGTAAGTAATATTTCCGGACCGGCTATGGAACGGGTGCAGAACCGGATATACCGACTTTATCAGAACGATTATATAGCGATAGGTTCTGAGGCTTACGGCTGGAATACGAAACCGGCAAATATTGGTGAGGGAAAGACGTTGTTTTATCCGTGCGGACTGTATCAGTTTTATAAGTCGCCGACGGAGTGGAAAAGAATTTTCGGAGAAGAAGCCTTTTTCGTACCTATGCCGAAAGACCCCGAAAGCACGGAATATTACGTACCTGTTGGCATGGAAGCATATGCATTTGTAAAAGGTGGACATAATCCGGAAGGTGTGGGGAAATTCCTTGAATGTAAACGTTTTATAATGAACGATACGGAAACTCTCGCCATAGCAGACCGTCAGATGAAAGAAGATTACGGCTGGACAGATGAAATGTTTTCCATGAAAGAGAGTATGCAGGAATTAGCGGAAAAAAATACTGTAATAGACATTTCAAGGGGAGTTTCAGAGGATTGTGGGGAATTACTTGATAACAGCCTGAGACTTACCGCAAGGGGTACGCCATGGAGTGAGACATACGATTCAATAAATGCTGTTGTTGAAAGGTATATAGAGGAAGTAAATAAAAATGCAGGAACGGAATAGTATAAGTATGTTGATGTGAAGGGAGTAAATAAATGTGAGCAGGATTCTGGTTATGGGTGGGTGTGGTCTGATAGGACAGCATATATGTTCAGGACTTCTCAAGAAAGGGAATGTAGTAATAGCGGTGGATGAAAAGGAAAATGATTATAACGCAGGAAAACTTAATTATTCTTTTATCAAGTCCGCACCGGATAATAAGGAAATTTATTCGGACATTTTCAGTAAGGAGAAAATAGACGTTGTAATTCATGCAAGTTGTACGGTTGATAATGATTTTTCGCCGATAGTAACGGATAAACAGATTGCAATTTCCGCAGGATGTGACAGTTTCATATATGAGATGGCAATGAATAACGGAGTAAAAAAGTTTATCCTGCTCAGTACTGACCAGGTTTACGAGTTTACGAAAAGTCGAGAACCAATCAGGGAAACGGACAGACTTAAACCTGTCACAAATTATGCGATACTCAAAGTAGAGGCGGAAAAGGCATTGATAGAACAGTTGCAGAAGCATAAGGAAGTGATAGCTTGTATAATAAGACATTCTGCGGTATATACACATAATTTTATAGATAATCTTAATGCGAAGATTACCGACCCTAAGGACGGCGTAAAATTTGTATCGGGTACGGGACAGTATGGCTTTCAACTGTGTTGTGTGCATAATCTGGTAGATTTCATACTGTGTTTCGTCAGAAGTGCGGTGGATACGACATACTCCGGAACGTATAACGTCAGCGACAAACATATTACTACAGCCTCGCAGATAATAGCGTTTATGCGTGAAAATTATAATCTTGGAACGGTAATATCACGTTCAGTAGGTGGTACGTTATCGAAGATAAAGAATATTTTTTCAAAGAATCCGGAAGAAAAAGAGAATTACAGATACCTTGACCTGAATAAACTTGAACATAATAATATGCTTGACTGTACAAAAGCGTCAAAGATAGTAGTATTCCGGTGGGATTTGAATAATACGAAATAGAGCAGGTACAAAAAAGTACCTGTTTTTTTAAAATACTGTTAATATTTTTAATATAATATGTTATAGCAGTAGCACAGATGGAAGCCATAGCCAGCGGAACTTATGAACCGGTAGTTATAAACGTATATGAATCCGACGGCGTAACGGTTATTGATACATTTACGGAAACAGTTTCACAATAATATAAAAACGGAGCGTTTTTTTATAACGCTCCTTGTTTTTTATTCAATTACGGCGTAGTTATCGGAAGCGGTTTCCTTGGTGGCGTGTTCGGTAACGTTGAGAACCTTTACTTTCAGCGGTTTGTTACCCATATTTATTTCAATGACATCACCGATTTTAACATCATAAGAAGCCCTTGCGATTTTACCGTTTACCGTAACTTTTTCCGCATCGCAGGCATCATTTGCAACGGTTCTACGCTTTATCAGCCGGGTTACTTTCAGATATTTGTCAAGTCGCATATTAACTCCTCTGTGGGTTCGATAAACCGGAACAGGTATAAAATAACCTGCTCCGGAATAATTTTTTATTTTACTTGTTGATAGTTCTTTTTAAGTCTCTGCCTGCGTGGAATACAGGGTTTTTGCAAGGTGGACACACCATTTTTTCCTTGGTTTTCGGATTGATACATATTTTCTCACCACGTTCACGGATGTCAAAAGTACCGAAACCGGTTACGGAAACTTTTTCTCCTTTTTCGAGAGTTTCCTGAATTGCCGTAAATGTAGCGTTGATTATCTTGCTGGCATCTTTTTTTGTACAGTTCATTTTTTCTGCGAGAGATGCAATAAGTTCAGATTTAGTCATAATAAATACCTCCGTAAATCAGTTGTTTTTTAAAATATTTTTTGCCTTATCCCAGTATATATCGAGTTCCTCAATAGACATAGATTTCATATCTTTGTTTTCCTGACTGACAAGTTTTTCCGTTAAAGAAAAACGTTTTATAAATTTTTCTGTAGCGTTAGTAAGAGCCTGTTCAGCATCTATGCCGAGATGTCGGGAAGCGTTCACACAGGAAAATAAGAGGTCACCTATTTCTTCCTCGATTTGTAAGGTATCGCCGGAATCAATAGCGGTATCGAGTTCTGATTTTTCAGCGTTGATACATGATACCGCATCTTCGACATTCCGGAAATCCATACCTGCACGCATCGCACGCTTACCGACTTTCTGAGCCCTCATAAGAGCTGGTAGCGATTTTGCGACACTTTCGAGAGTTTCTGTATAAGTTTCCTGACCTTTCGTCTGCATTTTGATAGCGTCCCAGTTTTTAAGAACGTCACCGGTTGAATTTATGGTAACTTCTCCGAATACGTGGGGATGACGTACAATCAGTTTTTTACAGATACCGTCGCATATGTCGTCGAAACCGAAAGAATTTTTTTCCTGTTCAATCCGGCTGTGAAAGACTACCTGCAGGAGAACGTCGCCTAACTCTTCACGGAGCAGGTCAGTATTTTTAAGGTCAATCGCTTCAATGACTTCATACGTTTCCTCTATGAAATCATTTTTTATTGATTCGTGGGTTTGTTCTATGTCCCACGGACACCCACCCTCACTCCTCAAAAGACGTACAATGTCGATCAGGTCGCCGATACTGTAACGGTCTTTCTGCTGATATTCTATCATATAAAGACACCTCCTTGATTTTTTCATAAATACGGACGGAGAAAGTCCGCCCGTAAAAATATTATGTTCTGTCAACGAATCCCACTTTTCTGTATACCTTCGATACTATACGTTGCGAGTAGCGGAGTGCTTTTTCCGCACCTTCCGTATAGCATTTCTTAAGATACGCTTTATCGGCGGAAAGTCTTGCGAATTCGTTTCTTACAGGTTCGAGGTGGTCGGCAACCGCTTCACCTACCGCAAGTTTGAAATCTCCGTAGCCCTTTCCGGCAAATTCGGATTCTATTTCCGCAAAGTTCTTACCGGTAACGCTTGAATATATCGTCATGAGATTGTTTATACCGTCCTTACCGTCACGGTAACAGATTTCCGTTTCGCTGTCGGTAACGGCACGCTTGAATTTTCTTATAATGGTGTCCTTGTCGTCGAGAATCAGGATAACGGAATTAGGGTTTTCGTCAGATTTGGACATTTTTTTCGTCGGGTCTTGCAATGACATAACTTTCGCCCCTATTTCCGCAATATACGGTTCAGGGAGTTTGAAGAAATCGCCGTATCTCTGATTAAAACGTTGTGCGATATTTCTTGCGAGTTCAAGATGTTGTTTCTGGTCTACACCGACGGGTACGAGGTCTGCGTTGTAAGCGAGGATGTCCGCCGCCATAAGTACCGGATATGTGAAAAGTCCGGAATTTACATCATCGGCGTGTTTCTGGCTTTTGTCTTTGAACTGTGTCATACGTGAGAGTTCGCCGAACTGCGTATTACAACCGAGAATCCAACTTAATTCCGCATGGGTTTTAACGTGACTTTGTATGAAAAGTATTGATTTTTCAACGTCAATTCCGCAAGCCATAAGCAAAGCGTATGAATTAAGAGTATTCTGACGGAGTTTCACAGGGTCCTGACGTACTGTTATAGCGTGCATATCGACAACGCAGTAAATACAGTTGTATTCGTCCTGTAGAGGTGCCCAGTTTCTGACCGCTCCGATATAGTTTCCGAGTGTGAAAGTACCTGTAGGCTGAATACCGCTGAAAATCAGCTTTTTATCTTCCATTCTGAAAAACTCCTTTTAAGCCTGTCTGCGTTTTTCCGCATCGTCTTTCAGCTGACAGCTTCTGAGTTCGTTGAGAACTCGCTGATAGAGTACGTAAAAAGTACGGAGTTCGGGTTCATCTTCGGGAATGATACCCGGTTTTATTTCCGTATGGTATACCGCATTTTTGGTAAGCAGGAAAATATTATGAGTTTTACCTTTCGGGAGGTCATAAGTTTTAGTTTTTTCGCATTTCGGTATGAGCTGACCGGAGTTGACAACGAGGGTATGGGTAGCCTGTACGAGATTTCTGTATTTCTGCGAAGCTCCGGTATATTCTCCACCGTTGTTAAAATAGAGGTTGGCAGCTCCGTTTACGAAACAAACCATAGTTGTGAGGACGGTAGGCGACATAGGGATGTCGATAACTACTCCGAAGACCTCATTTTTCTTTAAATTAGCGTTGAAGAAACGGGCAGGGAAATTTATAGCCTGTCCCCTTGTCATCAGATATTTCTGTGTTACAGTATATCTTTCAGTCATTTTGTTTGGCATAGTGATAAATTCCTTTCATTAATATATTTCAGGAATACCGGTAAAATTAACCGAGTATATCCTTAGTCATTTTGGATAAAATTTCCATACCTTTAATTATGTCGTCATTGGTAGGCGTGGAGTAGTTCAGACGGAATGAGTGACTTATTTCATTTTCGTCTATACTGAACGAATTTCCGGGTACTATCGCAATTTTATACTCCTTTATCGCACGGGTACAGAATTCGTTCATATTGCAGTTGTCAGGGAGAGTACACCATACGAAGAGACCCCCTTGTGGTCTGATATACGAAATTTTTTCAGAAAATGCGTTATCAATGTAATTACACATGAGGTCACATTTTTTGCGATAGATTGCACGAAGATCAGAAAAATGTTCGTCAAGATTTGTGGTAGTCATAAACCTGTGTGCGACTACCTGAGCCCATATATTGGAATGAACGTCAGAGACCTGTTTGCAGACAACTATTTTCTGAATAATTTCCGCCGGTGCAGATACAAAACCGGTACGGAATCCGGAAGACAGAATTTTTGAAAACGTACTCGAATAAATAACACGTCCCTCCGTATCGAGACTTTTTATAGTTGGTACGTTCTCACCGGCAAAGCGTAATTCACCGTATGGGTCATCTTCAAGTATAATAAAATCGTACTTACAAGCCATATCGTATACCGCCTTACGTTTTTCAAGCGACATCGTTCTGCCGGTAGGATTCTGGAAATTCGGTATTACGTACAGCATCCTGACGTTTTTCTGTGTTTTTACCGCATTTTCGAGTTTTTCGATATTAATTCCGTCGTCCTCCATCTCGATACCGCAGAGATTTACGTTATAGGAACGGAAAGCATTCAGCGAACCTATAAAGCACGGAGACTCACATAAAAGCGTATCGCCTTCATTGAGAAGTACCTTACAGGAAAGCTCATTAGCCTGTTGACCGCCGGACGTAACAATAACGTCGTCGAAATCCGGATTATAGCAGTTTTTGGATTTCAGCCAGCTTTTCAGGAAATCACGTAAGGGTGTGTAACCCTCGGTGATGTTGTACTGTAAAGCGAGTACGGGGTCATTGGCGAGTAAGTCAGCGGAGATTTCAGCGACTTTTTCAGTCGGGAAAGCTTCCGGAGCAGGATTACCGGCGGCAAAGGATATTACCCCCGGCACTGAAGTGAATTTGAGGATTTCTCTGATAGCAGAAGCCTGAAGTTTGGTTACCTTATCAGAAAACTTGTAATTCATTTTAAAACCAGCCTTTCAGTATTTGTCAAAATTTTTGAATTTGTAAGCCACAAGTAGCTTATTTTATATTATACCACATATTTTTAAATTCTGCAACATATATTTTTGTGAAAACAAGAAAATTGATTGATAAATTTTCTGACAGACTGTAAAGAAGAGGGTGATTTTGATTTGAAAAAGCAGAATTTTATAAAAGGTTCGTTGATACTGATGATGTCGGCGATAGTAGCGAAAGGATTGGGAGCGGTTTTCAAGATACCGTTGACTAACCTGCTCGGTGGGGTAGGGATGAGTTATTTCAGCAGTGCGTATAGTTTGTTTATGCCGGTATACGCACTTACTGTAACAGGTTTATCTTCAGCGGTAGCGAGAATGATAGCCCAGAGTATCGCCTTAGGGATGTATGCCAATGTGAAAAGGGTACGGAGTACGGCGTTGATAATGTTTTCAGCGGTGGGACTTGCCGGAAGTATATTTACGTTTCTGATAGCAATATTTTTTTCCGGCAGTCCGGAAACGGCACTTTCCGTAACGATGATTGCACCGGCGGTATTTTTCGGGTGTATAATGTCGGTGGAAAGAGGATACTATGAGGGCATGAGTAATATGTACCCTACAGCCATATCGCAGGTAGTGGAGGGTATAATAAAGGTAGTAGCCGGATTGCTTTTGTGTGGATACGTCACGGATAACATGGACGTAATGATAAAATATTTTCCTGATACAGATCCCAGAGCTATATCTGCCGGAGCCGGAATATTAGGCGTTACATTGTCATCAGTGGGAGCGGTAATATTTTTCTGGATAATCAACATTTTCCGGAAAAAAATACCGGATAATACGGAAAAGTTAGTTATGAGCCGTCAGGAGATAGTAAGGGAACTGTTTAAGAATGCAATACCTACCGGAATAAGTGCGGTAGTAACGAATCTCACCGCATTAATAGATATGTGGACGGTGATAGGTTGTATCACTTACTTCGGGAGCAGGGGAACAGTACCGGATAGCATAGCTACTGACGAGATACCGCATTTTATATACGGTTCGTTTGCCGGAATCGCCCTGACGGTATTCAATCTTGTGCCGTCGGTAACGAATATGTTAGGGAAAGGCGTGTTACCATGTATAACGGAATCGTGGGCAAATAAGGATATAAAATCACTGTCGGGGAATACCATGCAGGCACTTATAACATCGGCGGTAATAGCAGTACCGTCAGCGTTAGGGATAGCGGTACTTTCACCGGAAATACTCGGATTTCTTTTCCCTAAGCAACCCGACGAAGTAAATATATGCATAACGCCTTTACGGTTACTTATGCCAGGAATGATTTGTCTGTGTATATCGTTTCCACTGTTCAGTATGCTACAGGCAATCGGTAAAGCATCACTGCCACTGCGGATAATGCTGATAGGAACGGTAATAAAATTCATCGGAAATCTGTTGTTGATATCGCTTATGGGAGTATCGGGAGCTTCAATATCGACGACGATATGTTACATAGTGATACTGGTTGTATCGGTAAGGCTTTACGTAAAACATTCGGGAGTAAGATTAAAATTGATGCCTTTTCTTGTGATACTGTATTCCGGTAGTATGTGTGCAGGAACGGCGTATCTCGTATGCGACGTAATGAAACGTCACGGAGCAGGTAATTTCAGCGTACTTGCATTATCGGTAGCGACTGCCGGAATAGTGTATGTTGTAGTACTGGCGATATGTTTTTCCGGACTGAAAAATATACGGAAGCCGGTAACAGATTAGAAATAATTAAAAAAGTCCTGTCATGCCGGAAGGTACAACAGGACTTTAAAATTATCTCATAACTAAATCACTGTCAGAAATATTACCGCCTTTAACAGGGGTGAGAATAACATTTGAGGAATCTTTTGCGTTGTTGAGGGTAGGGAAGAATCCGACTGTAAGAGAATCCGTATCAGATGGTACGAGGAATCCACCGGCAAGGAATCCGGAAAATTCACCGTTAGCAGGGATAGTGATGTTATCGTCGATACATACCGGATAGTTCTGAAGAGCGTAAAGTTTAGCCCGTACATCCGGGGCAAGTTCGGTTTCATCAGGAAGAGCGATAAAGAAGTTATTCATTGAACTTATTTCATATTCCAAATCCACTTTATTTTTAATCGTAACGTTTAAGTATATGAAGTCACTTCCGGAGATGTTCGGCGCAGGTACTCTTACAACGTCGTTAAGTTTGAAGATTGTATTATTTACTTCCGCCTCCTGAGCGAAAGCGGAATCAGTTTTATGTGAGTTTCCGGAATATTTATTCTGTACGGGTTCTGTGGATTTTGCAGTATCGATAACAGAAGTCCTCGTATCAGGTTCAGATGCATTGTTTTCCGCACAAGAAAAAGCACATACTGTTGAAAAAGCGAGTGCGATTATGAAGGCGGAAATTCGGGATTTATTCATTTTAAAAAGTCCTCCGTTGAGTTTAAAATATTTTTCAGATATAGTATAACACAAAAACACATAGTTTGTCAAGGGAAAAAAATAAACAGTCCCACGATATGAGACTGTTTATCTGAAATACATCTTAAATTATTCAGCCTGCGGAGCGGATACAGGACAAACACCGGCACAAGCACCGCATTCAACGCAAGCGTCAGCGTCTATAACGTATTTTCCGTCGCCTTCTGAAATAGCGTCAACAGGACATTCACCGGCACAAGCACCACAGCTTATGCAGTCGTCATTAATAATATATGCCATAATAAAAGCACCTCCGTAAATTTGTTGAGTACATTATAACATATTATGTAAAAAAAGTCAAGCCTTTTTTGTTAGTCTGTGATTACTCTTTTTACCGCAGGACGATACGAGCAGACCGGAAACGCTCCAGAAAACCGGCGAGAACGTTATATTACTGCAACCGATAAAGAATATAATTATTCCGGATAAGAACATCATAAACAGGCAGATTGTATTTTCAGACGGTTTTTTCCTTATTTTTTGTAAACCGCCTGTGAATACGGTACATAGAATAGTAATCAGTGCTATCAGCGACGGTATACCACGAGTACCAGCGGTATAGAGATATTCGTTATAGACCTTATCGAAAGTATTATTGTTAAGGGCGATTATATCGGCAATATCGGATTGTTCAGGGTCAAGACCGCCGTTAGTATATAATTGCGGATATACAAGCTGTTCCTCACCCGTACCGGTAAGCGGATACTTTTTTATGATACCGATAGTTTCGTTATTCAGGTAACTGTATACCTCGACAGTATCGGATAAATCGAGGTTGTCGGAGAGACAGTTACCGCTTGCGGAGAGTCTCATATACGAATCCGCCCACCACAGAGTGTAGCCGTCGTAAAGCCTGTATGTGGAAATATTACCGATTAATCCGGCATTTACTATCATTACGGCAATTATCGCCGGAAGTATTCCCGATAGTAAAACGGTAAATCTGACAGGCGGAACTTTTTTGATAAAAAGACCTGCTCCTGTAGTAATCAGAGCGATAGTAATTCCGGTAACGCCGACGAGTGAGTAAGTGAACATCATGATGAACGAACACATACAGGCACTTACCGTACAGAAAATGCGACGTTTTTTGTTATTTGTCATTACGGCGGTAACCATTGAGGCGGTAAGCGAAAGAGTAAGTACCATTGCGAGAAATACCGGAGACTGTGCGAGACCGCTGGAAGCGTTAATTTTTAAAGATACGGAAGCGTATTTGTAATGACTAAGATTACCGGTGAAAACCTGTACGAGACCAACGATACTATGTAACAGTCCGGCGGATATGACGGAATTTATAAAAATTTCCGCAGACTTTTCACGTTTTATTGACATAGCGGTTATAAAGAAGCAAGCATAGAAAATCAGAGCCAGCAGACCCTCACCACGTCCGGAGAATCCGTAAAAAGATACGCTTACGGAGTAGGAGTTAATAAGAGCGATTACACCCCATATCAGCATAAAAGCGAATCCCCATAAGGATATATTTTTAAAATCTATATATTTTTTAATTATTCCGATAAGTGCAAGTATCATACATATAACGCCGGAAATTGCAAGCCCACCGGATACGATAGAGTAAGAAAGACGGTCTGCAAATTCCGGTATGACGGCAAATACAGCCGTTGTGAAACACGCAAGTGAGAGACCGTAAGAAACGAGTTGAGAATATTTTTCTTCCGTCATATTGAGTATGAAATTTGACTTTTCCGTTGAATTGAATAATTGTCTTGCCATTACATAACCTCTGTTATTTTTCCGATACGGTAATAGTACAGTTTTCCTCGTCCATACTGTCGACGGTTATTTTCAGCCCTGTATCGATAGTCTGCGTGCCGTCTTCTGCATACCATTTGAAACCTGAAATATTACTGTCTATAACGTCGCCTGCATGGTAAAGATTATCAGTTTCCGTATCGTCAATAATACGTATGAAACGTCTGCCGTTGTCGTTGTTGGTAGCTTCGTTCTCACCGCTTGCGTATTTCCAGTATTTCCAGCCTATATTGTCGCTTATCGTTCCCTCAACGTGGAACACTCTTACACCTGTACCGGCAGGTCTCCACCAGTAGTCCTTTTTCAGTCTGCTATTATTAACGTCAAGTGTAGAATATTCAAGTATAAGAAATTCCGAGTAGTAATTATTTTCAAGTTTTCCGCACGGTATTATGATACAGTTTCCGTTTTCCTTCTGAGCGTTATTAAGAGTATATGATTGTGTTTTAGTGGTGGGGTCGTATATTGAAACCTGTTCCCTCTTGTACCAGCCGAGCATAAGTTTTGATACTGCGGAGAAATCGGCGTTTGTTTCGTCCATCATCTCGTAACCTGCCGAACCGTGCAGACCCTCAAAATCTTTCTCACCATTATACAGATAGTAATCGGGTAATCCCATACAGTGACCTGTTTCATGCAGATAACTGCTTGTGAAGTTTTTGTAATCCGATTTGCTTTCAATCTGTGCGTTACCTACTATCACGTGACCTATTGACATACCATCAACTTTGAAGTCAGGATTTCCACCATACTGACCGGCGGAAGGCCACCAGTTTTCATCACCGGCGGAAGTGGGTACGGAAATAAGCGTTGAATCTATAACCTTATCACCGTTACCGTCAAAAATGGTGAAGTCTTCAGAATCTCTGAACGCCTCGAAAATTTCGTTGATAAGGTTTATATGGTAAACGTCGCCTTCATACGCCGATTTGTTTTCCTTTGTAGTGTAACGGAAAACTTTTCCGCTTATATTCAGACTTCCCTTTGACGAACGCTTATAAAATGCGGAAAGACTTTCAAACGGATAGTTTTTATTTGAAGTATCTTCCGGACCGAATACCGCTTTTTCTATTTCTGATGTTGCCGGTTCGTATGTATACGGACAGTCAGGGAAATCAACGTAAAATACCACCATTGAAGCGTTGTTCTGTGACGGCATAGAACCGTATAAATCTTTTACAGGGGCTTCAATAAATTCAAAAGCGGTAGTTGAAGTAGAAGTAATAATATCTGTAGAAGTTGTGGTAGTAAGTGAGGAAGTCAGGGTAGTTGATTCAGTGGAAGAGACGTCAGAAGATGCGGAGGAATTAGTAGTAGAAGCGGTAGTAGCGGAAGTTGTAGTAGACGATTCAGTAGTGGATTCAGTAGTAGATGTTGTAGTATCAGTAGTAGTTTCCGTTTCGTCGTTCCATATATAGACGGGGTCACTCCATTTGTTTATTACGTATTTACGCATAAGAAGTAAATCGAAAATATCGGTTCTGCCGTCCTGGTTGATGTCGGAAGTCTGCAGGTAATCAAGTGAGTTGTCCGCCTCACTGCCATTTATAGAGTAGAAATGGTCTTTTACGTTGTAGGTGTTATCATAGTTAAGCTGTACTTTTGCAAGTATATGTTTTGACATCAGGAGCAGGTCGGCAACATTCACCTGAAAGTCGTTGTTTAAGTCGCCCATGTACCCTATGTGTACCCAGTCGGCAGATGCAGATGTTGCAATCATGCAAGCCGGTATTGAAAGTGCGGTAGCAAGTGCGATAAGTTTTTTCCGGAAAGATTTTTTTTTCATAAATAACATCTCCTTTTTTAAAAAAACTGCGGAAGTTTTTTCTTACCGCAGTTTTAAAATTATCAGCCGGTGGCTGTACTATGTCGTTGATTATTTAGCGTAATCGGAAACTCTGCTTTCACGGATAAGATTTACTTTAATCTGTCCGGGATAGTCCATTTCAGATTCAATCTGTTGTGCGATTTGTCTCGCAACGAGTACCATTTTTTCGTCGTTTATGATTTCCGGTACTACCATGATTCTTACTTCACGTCCTGCCTGTACGGCATAACATTTTTCCACGCCCTCGTAAGAAGTACAGATTTCTTCGAGTTTCTGGAGTCGTTTTATGTAGCTTTCGTAATTTTCACTTCTTGCCCCTGGTCTTGCGGCGGAAATAGCATCTGCCGCCTGTACTATGCACGCTATAACCGTTTTTGGTTCAACGTCATTGTGATGGGCTTCAATAGCGTTAAGGATTATCGGGTTTTCATTGTATTTTTTGCATACGTCAACGCCTATCTGTACGTGTGAACCCTCTATTTCAGCGGTTAGAGCCTTTCCGATGTCGTGGAGAAGACCGGCACGTCTTGCGGTGTTGGCATCCACGCCGAGTTCTGAAGCGAGAACTCCGCAGAGTTTGGATACTTCTATAGAGTGGTCAAGTACGTTTTGTCTGTAACTGGTACGGAATTTAAGTCTTCCGATAAGTTTTATAAGTTCGTGATTTATACCGTGTACGTTAGTTTCGATAACCGCACGTTCACCTTCCTGTTTGATACGGTATTCAACTTCACGTTTCGCCTTTTCAACCATTTCTTCAATACGTGTAGGGTGTATGCGTCCGTCGGAGATAAGTTTTTCAAGAGCTATGCGTGCAACCTCACGGCGAACCTGGTCGAAACAGGAAAGAGTAATTGCTTCCGGTGTATCGTCAATGATTAAGTCAACACCTGTAAGAGTTTCAAGGGTGCGTATATTTCTGCCTTCCCTGCCGATTATTCTTCCCTTCATTTCGTCGTTAGGAAGAGGGACTACAGATACAGCGGTTTCTGAAACCTGGTCTGACGCTACTTTTGCGATAGCGAGTGAGATATAACTTCTTGCCTTTTCCTGACATTCATCTTTAATCTGCTGTTCGTAACTTGCTACTTTAACGGCTTTTTCGTGAATAAGATTACCTTCAAGAGTGGAGATTATGTATTCCTTAGCCTGTTCCCTTGTGAACTGAGAAATTCTTTCCAGCACTTCCATCTGACCGTTTTTGATAGATTCCGCTTCTCTCAGTTTTTCGTCAGCGGAACGGATTTTCTGATTAAGGGTTTCTTCTTTACGTTCGAGATTATCGGTTTTCTTATCAAGATTTTCTTCTTTTTGCTGTACCCGTCTTTCCTGTCGTGACAATTCTGTTCTGCGTTCTTTTATTTCCTTTTCTGCTTCGGTACGGAGTTTGTGTATTTCGTCCTTAGCCTCCACGAGAGCGGATTTTCTTTTATTATCGGCGTCTTTTTCAGCCTCTTCAATAATGCGTTCCGCCTGTTTTTTTGCCTGTTCTTCGGCAGAGCCGTTCATAGCTTCGGCTTGTTGTTTACGCTGTTCGATACCTGCATCAACGCCCTTTTTAAAAGCCTTTCCTTTGACAACAGTTCCGGCAATAGCTCCGGCGATTCCACCACCTATAACAAAGGCAACAACAATAAGGACAATAGAAATAGTCAAGTTCATACAGTGCAATACCTCCTTTAAATAATTAAAAAATAACTTGTATCATATAATCTGATTATTACTTAAAGGCGGTAGATGCCGCATTTATTTTATTCATTTGTCAAGATATATCAAGTTAAAATGTTCTCTTTCAGAAAGAGAAAAAAATATCATTATTTTACTTTTTTATGTTGATGATTTAAAACAAAGCTGCACATACTGCCCGAAGTAATATTCTGCAAATAAATACAACATAATAATTATATACTTTTTCTGACTTTATGTCAATAGGTTTTTCCTGAATTATTTATGAAATTATGAACAAATTGTAAATATTTCACCTTACCACTTGACTTTATGTACGGAAAAGATATATACTGTTTTTAGCACTCGAAGTAACAGAGTGCTAAAGAATATTAATAAAACGGGAGATGTTTTTTTCAGATGGAAACGAAAGAATTTAAAGCGGAATCTAAACGACTGCTTGAGATGATGATTCATTCAATCTATACGCATAAGGAGATTTTCTTAAGGGAACTTATTTCCAATGCGAGCGATGCGATAGACAAACTCTATTTCAAATCGCTCACGGATGACAAGGTAGGACTTAATAAGGAAGATTTCGCAATATGGCTTACTGCAGACGAGGAAACACGTACATTAAAGATAACGGATAACGGAATAGGAATGACGGAAGAGGAACTTGAAAACAATCTGGGAACGATTGCAAACAGTGGTTCATTGAAATTCAAGACGGAAAACAAACTTGATGAAGACAGTCAGATTATCGGACAGTTCGGAGTAGGTTTTTACTCGGCGTTTATGGTAGCGAAGAAAGTGACGGTAATATCAAAGGCATACGGCAGTGACAAGGCGTATAAATGGGAATCCGAGGGCGTGGACGGCTACACGATAACGGAGGCTGACAAATCGGGAGCAGGTACGGAGATAATACTTGAAATGCTTGACGATACCGAAGATGAAAAGTATACGGATTTCTTAGACCAGTACAGACTTAAATCACTTGTGAAGAAGTATTCCGATTATATAAGATTTCCCGTAAAAATGGAGGTCACACATAGCAGACCTGTAGAGAAATCCGACGACGACGAAAACAAAGAACCGGAATACGAAGAGTACGTTGAAATCGAAACGCTGAACAGCATGATACCGTTATGGAAGAAAAACAAATCGGAACTCAAAGAGGAAGACTATAAGCATTTCTATACGGAAAAGTTTTACGATTACAACGAACCGCTCCGTTATGCACACGTAAAGAATGAGGGTAACGCAAATTATAACGCCTTACTGTATGTACCGTCAAAAGCACCGTTCGATTTTTATTCAAAGGAGTTTGAAAAGGGATTACAGCTGTATTCAAACGGCGTTCTGATTATGGAAAAGTGTTCTGACCTGCTCCCCGATTATTACGGCTTTGTGAAAGGACTTGTAGATTCGGAAGATTTATCGCTGAATATATCGAGAGAGATGTTACAGCACGACCGACAGTTAAAAGTAATCGCAAAGAGTATAGAGAAGACGATAAGTTCCGAACTCAAAAAGATGCAGAAAAATGACCGTGAGAAGTACGAGAAATTCTGGGAGGCTTTCGGTTTACAGATAAAGTACGGCGTATACAGCGATTACGGTATGCACAAGGACAAGTTACAGGATTTACTGCTGTTTAAGACATCGAAAGAAAAGAAGTTTGTCACACTGGACGAGTATGTAACCGGAATGCGTGAGGAACAGAAATTCATATACTACGCAACCGGTGACAGTATCGAGCGGATAGAGCAGTTACCACAGACGGAACTTGTAAAGGATAACGGATTTGAGATACTGTATCTTACGGATAATGTAGACGAATTTGCGATAAAAACGTTGATGAAATATAAGGAAAAGGAATTCAAATCGGTATCGGCGGACGATTTAGGGCTTGAAAACACCGCAAAACAGGAGGAAATCAAGGCAAAGGAAGAGGAGAACGCCGGTTTACTGAAAGAACTTTCCGAAGCATTAGATGGAAAAGTTTCAAAGGTTATACTTTCGCAGAGACTTAAATCACACCCTGTATGTCTTACAAGTGAGGGAGAAATAACGCTTGAAATGGAAAAGGTACTGAATTCCATGCCGAACGGTCAGAAGATAACAGCACAACGAGTACTTGAAATAAATCCGGAACACGAGATATTCGGCAAACTTCAGGCAATGAGTGACGATAAGGAAAAACTTGGTAAGTACGCAAAATTACTGTATAGTCAGGCGTTACTGATAGAGGGTATGGCAATTGAAAATCCTGTTGAGTTCTCAAACCTCATCTGCGAACTCATGTAAAATTAACACACGAAACGCAAAAAAGGGACGGTTTTTAAGCCGTCCCATGATTTTTTATCTTACTTTAGAGCCAACCGGTACATCATCGTCAACGAAAATTACTTTACAACCGTCCGGAATATCTACAGCACAAATCATACCGTTACTTTCCACGCCACAGAGTTTTACCGGTTTAAGATTTGCGATAAACTGTACTTTTTTACCTATGAGGTCTTCCGGCTTGTAGTACTGTGCGATACCGGAAACAATTTGTCTGCCACCCATACCGTCATCGAGTTGGAGCTTGAGAAGTTTTTTAGATTTCTTTACTTTTTCGCACGCAGTAACTTTACCGATACGGATTTCAATTTTAGCGAAATCGTCAATAGATATTTCCGGTGCGAGTTCAATTTTTTCGACAGGCTTTTCAGATTCTGAAAGGTCTGATTTAGCTTTTTCGACGTTTTGTTTTATGATGTTGTTAAGTTCTTCAATTTCCTTTTCAACGTCTATACGAGGGAAGAGAATAGCACCTTTATGAACGGTAACATTTTCCGATAGTACGCCGAAAACGGAAAGTTTATCGTACGTTACATCTTCGGGAACAGCTCCGATCTGATGCCATACTTCCGGCATAGTGGAAGGCATAAACGATACGAGAAGACCCGATATAATGCGTATGGATTCGAGCAGGTTATAGAGTACATTGGCGAGTTTAGCATTGTATTCCGGAGATTTTCCGAGTTTCCACGGTTCAGTTTCGTCAATGTACTTGTTCGCACGGTCAACGGTCTTGAAAATGGATTCAAGAGCCTGTTTTATACGGTTCTGATTCATAGCGTCGTCTACTTCTTTAATAGTATTAAGAACGACGGTTTTTAAATCCTCGTCAAAATCGGTTGCTTCACGTTCAGATGGGATAGTACCATTGAAATACTTGTCAGCCATAGCGACGGTACGGGATACAAGATTTCCGAAACCGTTGGCGAGGTCAGAATTTATGCGGTTAATCATAATTTCGTTAGAGAAAGAACTGTCCGCACCTAAAGCCATTTCACGCAGAATATGGTAACGTATAGCATCGCAACCGTAACGTTCACCGAGTACGAAAGGGTCAACGACGTTTCCGAGTGATTTGGACATCTTTTCACCGTTGAAAGTAATCCAGCCATGTACGGCAAGATGTTTAGGTAAAGGTAAGTCAAGAGCCATAAGCATTGCAGGCCATATTATCGCATGGAAACGCATAATATCTTTAGCTACCATATGGACATCTGCGGGCCAGTACTTTTTAAACTCATCCGGACGGCTGTTTTCGTAACCGAGGGCGGAGATGTAGTTAGAAAGTGCATCAATCCATACGTATACAACGTGTTTGTCGTCGAAGGAAACAGGAATACCCCACGTGAAAGTAGTACGTGATACGCATAAATCCTCAAGACCTGGTTTGATGAAGTTATTGACAAGTTCTGTCGCACGGGTTTTAGGCTGTAGATAATCAGTTTCCGTAAGAAGTTTTTCTATACGGTCAGCGAACGGCGACATTTTAAAGAAATAAGATTCTTCTTTAGCGAAAGTAACTTCACGGTGACACTCCGGACAGCAACCGTTTTCATCGAGTTGCGAATCAGTCCAGAAACTCTCGCAGGGCGTACAGTATTTGCCGGAGTACTCACCTTTATAAATGTAACCTTTATCGTAAAGAGCCTTGAAAATTTTCTGAACGCTTTCAACGTGATAATCGTCAGTGGTTCTTATGAACTGGTCATAATCGACGTTCATGTATTGCCAGAGTTTCTTGAAAGTCTGTACGATTTCGTCAACGTACTCTTTCGGGGTGATACCTTTTTCCTTAGCTTTCTGTTCGATTTTCAGACCGTGTTCATCGGTACCGGTAAGGAATCTGACGTCATAACCCTGTAATCTCTTGTAACGTGCAATGGAATCGCACGCAACGGTAGTATAACAGTGACCGATATGCGGATTACCGGAGGGGTAATAAATCGGTGTGGTAATGTAAAAAGTTTTATCTGACATTTTTTTAAATCTCTCCAATCGTATAATAGTGGACAATTATATTATACAACATTTTGGAAGATTTGTCACGTATTTTTGAAAAATTTTACATTCAGAAAATAAGTTTCGCAATAAAATCGGAATCGGAGCATGAAATATCAAGCCGGAAGCCGTTTATCATGGAAGCGTTATCGGCTATGGTAAGCCCTAAACCACTACCGGAGTTATTACTGCGTGCCTTATCACCTTTTACGAAAGGTTTTTTTAATCCGGATACGTCAATTTTTTTGTCGACAGTATTTTTAATAACAAGATTTTTGTCAGTTATGGATATGCTTATTGTACCGTTAGAGGTGGTATAGTTTACCGCATTTGATACAAGATTTTCAACGATAGATTTGAGTGTGACGGAATCTGCGGAAATTTCACCTGTACCGTCGATATGGACGGATATATTTTTTTCGTCGAGGAGCAGGGAATATTTTTCGATAGAACCGCTTACAATCCGGTATAAATCACACGGTATCTTTTTTATATTTATGCTGTTAATGGAATTTAGTTCGAGAGTACGGGATATTATGGAGTCGGTATATGAAACGTTATCCATTACGGACGTAAGATACTTGTTAGTCTCATCTGCGGAGAGATTACCTGTCATGATGTTCTCGACGTACCCACCGATAGCCATAAGCGGAGTTTTGAGGTCATGGGCGAGACTGTCGGTTAAATTTTTCTGATAGTCTTCAAATCTGTAGTCAGCCTGATTTCTTACGTTATGTCGCCACGCATCGAATAACGCTATAACGATAGTAAGGAGCAGGAACATTATAACCAGTCTGAAGTACAGCGGTTTTGAAACGGAGTTCCACGGTTCTACCTGAATCATTGCGGAAAGCTGATATGGTTGATTATCGATATATATCGTAGCATTATGATAAGATACTCTGCCACCGTAAATACCACCTAAATGATACATACCGCCTGCGGAAATTTTTGACGGTGGATTTTCTTCATTAAGTCTGTCGAAAGCGTTTTTGTCAGTACCGAAAAAACCACACATAATATAACGTGGGTAGGTATCATTTGAAATTCTGTCATGATTCAATCCGGATAAATCAAATTCTGCGAGTTCGTAACCGTCAGTATCGGGTATATCGATATTATAGGTTTTTGATTCAAGTATTTCTTCCGGATATGCATTTGACGGATAGTATTTTATAAGATTAAGTGTAGTTTCGTGCGGTATAAACAGCCCCTCTTTTTTATTGACGTACGCACTTTTTACTATTACTTTCGGATATATGGAATAATTTTCTATATCGTACCTGCCACGGAAAGAAGTTTCTTTTTTCGTCATCTCCGTGAAATCCGCTTCAAGCTGTTGGAGTTCCGGAAAATCTTTGTTTTCCGTATCGCATAAAAGGTATTGCAAATTATCTTCATCAAAGTATATGACCATCTGTAAACCCATACGGCTTGAATTTATAATGTTTCCGTCCTTGTCGGATAGCCTTACGAGTGCGTGACAGTTTTCAGTTTTATTGTTAATCTGATATTTTCCCATATCGTCGAGGACTATATTAAAAGGTATATTGGTTCTCATATGGGCGGAGAGTTCCTGCGGATTGTCTGAATCTTCCTGAGATATAGACTGTTGCATATACGATAGAATACCGTAAGCCTGAGTGTTAGCCTGTGAGATGATATATTCCCTGTCGGCATTATAGAGACCCACTGCAAAAATAGCAGTCAGGAAAATACTGATAAGTACGTTTTTTGTAAGTAATCCGGCAAAAGTTTTTCTCTTTCTTTTATATATTTTTGATTTCTTTTTGTTCTGGAAGTTTATATATATTTTTCTGAAGTTTTTCATGTTGAAAAAAGGTATGGTAAACTCTTTTTTCAGAATGCTGTTTTTTTTCATAACATCACCTTTCCGTAAGTCTGTACCCTCTGCCGACGAGTGTTTTTATCTGACCGCCTGCACTTCCGAGGGCTTTGCGTAATTTTTTTATATGATTATCTACAACACGGTCAGAACCGAAGAAGTCGATACCCCATACACGATTTAATAACGTATCACGTGTTACAGTCCAGCCGATATGATTCATAAAGTATTGTAGTATTGCGAACTCTTTTCTTGGCAGTTCTATTTCCTTATTGTCGACGTAACATATAAGCTGTCGGGTATCAAGTTTTATTCTGCCACATTGTAGCGTACTGTCAAGGACTGTTCCGTTACAGCGTTTGGAGATTGCCTCACACTTAGCGTACAGTGCCGACAGCAGAAACGGTTTTATGATATAGTCATCGCAACCGAGTTCATAACCGTATAATATATCCTCCTCCCTTGCCCTTGCGGTTATGAAAATAACCGGTATATCGTTTTTTCTGCGTATCGCACGGCATATAACAAAGCCGTCGACTTCTGGTAACATGATGTCAAGCAGTATAAGTCCGTAACCGTCAAGACCATTGCCAATGGTTTCGATAGCGTCCTTACCATTATGAACGGAGACTATTTCCGTATTTTTGTCACGGAAGTATCTGCTGATTACTTCGCAAATCTGTAAATCGTCTTCGATAAGTAGTATTTTTTTCATGAAAAAGAAGCTCCTTTTTTTTATGACTTTATTATATCACGCCGATGTGTTTTTTTTATATCCTTTCCGGAATTTTTACGGAAAAATATGTAAATTGCTTGACACACCCTGTTTTTTCAGCTATAATGAATATAAAAAGTTATTAATGAGAGGTGAATTTATGAAAAATAGGATAATATCCGGATTGCTTACGGTTCTTATGTGCGTAATGCTTATAGATGTACCGTCAGCCGGTGCGGAAATAACGGCGGATACAGATACGGTACTTGCAGGGTATGCGGAGAGAGTATGGGAAATAGTCAACGAGGAAAGAGCCGGAGCAGGTCTTGAACCTATAAATTACAGTCCGCCACTTAATTACGTTGCAAACATAAGGGCATCAGAAATAATAGGTAACAACACACACGAACGACCTGACGGGTCAAAATGGTACACGATATTTGATGAGAATAATATATCTTCCGGCGGTGGTGGGGAAAATATACTGTTCATGAAGAATATGTTTCCTGTAGCGGACGTTGCAATGGCGGAATGGATGAAATCGGAGATACACAGGAATAATATACTTAACAGTGCTTTTACGAATATAGGAATAGGAATCGCATTTGAAGATGAGATATACTATCTCGTACAGATTTTTTCAGGTGATGCGGTAGCATGGAACATATCTGACGAGATACTTAGTCTCTCCGGAACAGGAAAAACTCCGGATTACAGTATGAAAAATCACCCATGGAATGAAAATATCGACGATATAACATCCGTGGACATCGGCGACGGTATAACGGAAACGGGAAAGTATTTGTTTTCCGGAATAAATAACATAAAATCTATAACTCTTCCGGAAAGTGTCGTCAAGATAGATAAGTGTTCATTTAAGGGCTGTAACTCACTGGAAGAGATAATTTTTATGAATCCGGATTGCGAGATAGAAGGCGGTACGGAAACAATACCTGCCGGTACGGTGATATATAGTCATGAAAATTCAGCGGTACAGGCTTTTGCAGAAACATACGGTTATGAGTTCAGGGTGCTTGAAGATAACATATATAAAAATACGGCAAATATCGGTGATGTAAATTCAGATGGTAACGTTGATGCGATAGATGCCACTGCTATTCTTACGGAATACGCAATACTTTCAACGGAAAAGGTATCAACATTCACGGATGAGCAGAAAACTTTAGCGGATATAGATGAAGACGGTCAGATAAATTCAATTGATGCGTCGTATGTACTTACGTATTATGCATATCTTTCCACCGGTGACGATGTTAAATTGAATATGTTTGAATGGTTAAAAAATAATCCCTTGTGACAAAGGGATTTTATTTGTTATATATTGACATTATAAGGATTTTGTGCTGTAAGTATAGAGGAGGGGAATAGTTATGCCGTTTGTTGAAGCGAAATGTCAGAACTGCGGAGGCATTTTATCATTGGACAGTACAAAAAACATATGGATTTGTAGTTATTGCCATACCCCTTATATATTTGAGAAGACCGGAAAAGAAAGTAATATCGCCGACGGTATGATAGCGGATATGGTTAAAGATTCGGACGTAACAGAGACAGATTTTTTGATAAAGGACGGAAAACTACAGGTATACAGAGGTATCAGCAGAGATGTAATTATACCGGATAACGTCGGGGAAATATGTACAAGTGCTTTTGCGTATTCAACGCATCTGCAAACCGTCGTAATACCGGAAAGCGTCAGGAAAATGGAAGGAGCTTTTAGTAGTTGTACTGCTTTGCGGACGGTAGAAATCAGGAATGGTATAAAAAGTATCGGGAATGCGTTTGCAAACTGTACGGCACTTGAAGCGGTAACAATACCGGAGAGTGTAAAATATATAGATGAGAATGATTTTAAAGGATGTAATAATCTTGTTGAGATAGACTATCCGTATCTGAAAGAGTTTGAAGATTGTTTCCCTGCTCTGCTTGAGAGGAAGAGGACAGAACGTAAGAATAACGGACTTTGTATTTATTGTGGAGGGAAATTTTCGATATTCGGCACGTGTAAGGTATGCGGAAAGAAGAAAGATTATAAATAAAAAAAGACTTTCTGTGAAAGAAAGTCTTTTTATCATGGTGCGAGTAATGGGACTTGAACCCATACGTCCTTCGACACACGCCCCTCAAACGTGCCTGTCTGCCTATTCCAGC
>JAIDCY010000071.1 GCA_029055625.1 Ruminococcus sp.
TCCTTTGTCTGTCCGTGATGATTCTGTTCAACTTTTGCGGAGTGCATAAGGCTTTCGTGATTGTGCAGAATTGCTTTAGGGAATCCGGTTGTACCCGAAGAAAAGTATATAGCGGAATAATCGGAATCGTTAATTTCAATTTCAGGGTCTGAACTGTGACAGTTTGCGGATAAACTGTCATAATGTTCGGCGAACGACGGGCAACCCTCGCCGATATAGAAAAGAAGTCGGTTTCTGCTTATCTCTTCCGCTATCTCCTCAACACGTCCGATAAATTCCGCACCAAATACAAGAACGTCCACTTCTGCAAGTTCGAGGCAGTATTTTATCTCGTCGGCGGTATACCGGAAGTTCAGCGGAACGGCAAGAGCGCCGGTTTTGAGGATGCCAAAGTATACAGGCAACCATTCAAGGCAGTTCATAAGAAGTATCCCGACTTTATCGCCTTTACGAACGCCTCTTTCAAGAAGGAGGTTCGCAAATCTATTAGCTTTTTCGTCGAAAACTTTCCATGTTATCTCACGTCTGTAATGACAGCGTGGATTAGGTTCTATCAGTTCGTATTCTTTCCACGTCACACGGCGTATTTCCGTTATCGTCGGGTTTACCTCAACAAGTGCGACGTCGTCACCGTACTCGGTGGCGTTTCTTCTGAGTAAGTCTGTAATGGGCATTTTTTTAATCCTTTCTTTAATAATTCAAAGCGATAAAGTTATTTTACCATAAATTCACGGAAAAGTAAATAGAAAAATAAAAAAACCGCCGGAAAAAATCCGGCAGTAATCCTTATAATTTTTTTCCGCATACCTTACAGAATAACTGATCAGCAGATTCAAGCGGTGTATTACATTCCGGACATACAGGAATTTCAACAGTTTTTTCCGTTTCCGTCTCCACCGGAGCAGGTGTTATAACCGGTGCGGATAAATCCATTCCGCACTTTTCACAGAATTTCTGTCCGTCCTCATTTATCGGCGTGCCACATTGCGGACATACTTTAACAGTTTTTGTCATATCTGGTACTGAAATAGGTTCTATTTTTATCTCTACCTTCGTACCGCATTTGTCACAGAATTTCTGGTCTTTAAACAGACTTGCCCCACAGTTCTGACAGTTTATCTTATCTTCCAGACTGTCAAGCTGTCGGCGTAACTGTTCGAGCCTCTGAGTATTTTTTATGATAGTCTCCACCGCATTGATACAGTCGGGGTCAGCCTCTTCAACGGCTTTGTCAAAATAAGCCTTTCCTATACTCAGGTATGCAGTATTCATTTCCGTCTCAACCTGTGAAATTTCAGTCTTTAACTTTGATTTTTCCGCCATTTTCTTTGAACTGTCGGAAATGCTTTTTGCACCTTTTTCTACCGTATTTCCGACTTTACCGGCTAAATCTTTCATCTGGTCAAAAAAGCCCATTTACAAAATACCTCCATTAAGAATATTATAATAATATTTTATCATAAATTTTTCCGGAAGTCAACAGAAAAATATCAGATTTTACAAAATTTCAGAGCTTTTACCGCTCTGTATGATGCTTCCGAAAAATCGCTTATCTTTGAGGAATACAGGGTCATAATGGTATCATCGACGGAAACGCAGTCGCCGACGGTGCAGTTCATGACTATTCCTGCGGTGTAGTCTATCGGTTCGTCCTTGAAAATCCTGCCTGCTCCGAGAATCAGCGATACCATGCCGATTTCCTGACTATCTATACCCGTAATCTTCATATCGTGTACCGCCCTGACCTCGTATTTATACTGTGCCTCCGGAAATTCGAGATGTCCACCGTGTAGCGATACCGTTTCCCTGAATACTTCGTAAGCCTTACCGCTTGTAATCGCATTTTCCGCCATTTCCCTGCACTCTTCTACAGTACCCTTTCCGGCGAGATTCAGCATTTCCGCAGTAAGCGTCATTGACAGTTCGTACAGATTATTACGGCATTTTCCCTGCAGAATTTCTACCGCTTCTTTTACTTCAAGTGCGTTTCCGATACTACTTCCTAACGGCGTATTCATATTCGTCACTATCGCACGGCATTTTTTCCCTGCTTTTTCACCGATTCTCTGCATCATTCCGGCTAATTTTACCGCATCTTCGTACGTTTTCATGAAAGCTCCCGAACCGTATTTCACGTCAAGCAGAATACAATCCGCATTCAGTGCAAGTTTTTTACTCATTATGCTTGCACATATCAACGGTATACTCTCGACAGTTCCGGATGCGTTACGGAGTGAATAGATTTTCTTATCCGCCGGACAAAGTTTGCCACTCTGTGAAATGATTGAAAAGCCTGTCCGGTTCACTATGTCGACAAACTCGCTGAATGGTATTTCCGTACGATATCCCGATATGCTTTCCAGTTTGTCGATAGTACCGCCGGTATGTCCGAGACCTCTTCCCGACATCTTCGGTACGTATACACCGCATACGCTCGCAACCGGTGCGATAATCAGACTGGTTTTGTCACCTACTCCGCCGGTACTGTGTTTATCGACTGTCACGCCGTTTATACCGGAAAGGTCAAGAATATCCCCACTGTCACGCATTGCGAGGGTCAGCGACAGGGTTTCACGTTCCGTCAGACCGTTCAGACATACCGCCATAAGCCACGCCGACATCTGATAATCCGGTAAATTTCCGGCTGTGTAATTCCCGACTATCCAGCGGATTTCATTTTCTGAAAGTTCTTTCTTGTTTTTGGTTTTGTTTATGATGTCAATAATGTTCATGAACTCACCTCCTGAATATATTTTAACATATATTTTGCAGGATTTCAAGTATTTTTTTGGTAAATCTGTAAAATTTTTATATATATTTCAGAAGTACTATTCCGGCAACATACGGCACACCAAGTACTGCACTACCACCAAGATTAAAAATATTCAGTGGTATATCCGTATTGAACCGGTTCAGGATAAAAAGTGCGATAATACCGGTAAATGCCCCGAAAATTACGGACGTTACTTTATTTTCACGCCGTGAATAATATAAGAGCATTATTATTACTGTCACACAACATATAATTATAAATATAATATCCGGATTCATATTAAGTCCTCACCTTTTTTTAATTAATAATTAATAATTCATAATTATTAATTCTGAATTATAACAGTATGTACGCCAGTGCGAGCAGAAGTTTCATATCCGCACCGTCTTTTGCGAGCAATACCATAAGTGCGAGAATAAGTAACTTGTCACTGTCAAGACCTGCTCCGGAAAGATAATCGGGTACACTGATATTTTTTCTGATTTCCGGCGGAATATCGGCATTTTCCCCGAAACGTCCGTTATACCTGTATACTGACATATCAATGTACCCTCTCTTTCAGATAATATCATTTAACAAACCGCTTTCCTTTGCGGTATTCCATACCGTCATAAGTTTCAGCATTTTAATCGCCTTATCAACTTTAATCTGTCGTTCCTCTTTCAGATGCGGTTTAAGTGCAAGAAGTAAATCTGTGTTCTGGTCATTCTGCGAAAAATTCCCCATCAATTCCGTCAACTGCATCATTTTTGCTATATCCGGCATATTATCGTTATTACTATTATTTATATTATTGTTTTCGCAATTATTATTACTGTTATTATCGTTCATAAGTATCTGTACCAGTTCCGTCAACTGTTTTACGCTTTCCTCGTCGGAAAGTATCTTGTTTATTTTTTCCATTGTATTATCCACAAAATCCGCCCCTTATTTTCCCGAAAGTTTCTTGTATAACGCCTGAGCCTGTGGCGTACTCATCATTTTTTCTATGAGTTTCGGATTATTTACGGCTTGCTGAAATTTCATAGCATCATTTTTATTCATCGCAGATATCGCACTGTCAAACTTTCCGGCTTCGAGTTCCTGCCGGAGTTTTTCCGCCGGTACTCCTATTTTCTTACTGACTGCCTCAAGAAGTCCGTTTACTTTTGCAGGGTCAATATTATTTGTATTCATAAATACCTCCAGAAATTCATTTTTTTTACTTGCAATTCCGTAATCCGTATGCTATAATTAAAGTAACATCTTTCAAGGGGGATTTTTTATGCGGATTATTGTTATTTCTGATACACACGGAAATTTTTCAAATCTCGAGAATATTTTTTTACGTAATTCTGATGCTGACTGGTTTATACATCTCGGCGATGGTGAGCGTGAATTGGATCGCTTTATTATCGAAAATCCGGTCTATGAACGTAAAATCATACACGTTGCCGGTAACTGCGATTATCATAGTTTAAGTCACGACGATTTTATACTTCCGGTTGCAGATTACAAAATTTTCGCCACACACGGTCATAAACATCACGTTAAAATGTCGCTTGAACCGTTAAAGGATGTCGCTACGGAAAAGGGTTGTAATATAATTCTGTACGGTCATACGCACACGAGATTCATGTATCAGAAAGACGGTCTCTGCATAATGAATCCCGGCAGTGCATCATTGCCACGTGACGGATTACCGGCATCTTTCGGGACTATTGACATCTCACGTTACGGCGTCGTAATGAATATAGCTGACGTTCCCCCTTTAAAATAGTATATTCACGTTACCACAAAAAAGTTACAATTTTTTCAAATTAAATCGGAGGTCTTAAAATGGACAGGAAAAAATTTTCTGAAAATGCGTTGTCACTGAAAAAATGTCAGAAAATATATTCATTGCTTTTCTGGACATATGCACTTTCATGTATTCCGTATGCCTGCGTAGTTATCATATACGCCTTCATAAGGGGCATTATTGTAACTGATATAACATATCTTGTCAGGGGTTCGTTACTTGTGCTGGCTATATTCTGTGCCGGTCTCGTGAGTATCTACAAAAAAGAACTTAAATTTACATGGATTCCGGTAGCAGTTGCGATTATTTCAGTATTTGTCAGCGGTTTTGACGATACTTTCATGATTTTTTTTGGAATATCCGTCGTTTCGTCGGTACTGCTGACGGTTACGCACAAGAAGTACAGATTTCTTGAAACTCAGGACGGTTTCCCATATTTCAACGAGCGTTTCGAGGGACAGAAAAACGGTCTGCAAAATTACGTTAACAACAATCCGTATCAGCAGAATATCGAGAGATACAGAAATTCTTCCGGCAAAATGGACGATATATAACATAAAAAAACGGTCATATCAGATATGACCGCTTTTACATATTTATCAGTTTATACTTCTTTTTACGTACTTTGTATGCAGTACTTCATGTGCCTTATGGCTTCCCGGTTCGCCGAAATATTCTTCATATACAGCCTTTATCGCCGGATTTTCATGCGACTGTCTGACAGGTTTATTAGAATCAATATCGTACAGAACTTTTGCACGTTCCGCACGTATATCCGTAAAGTTTCTTACGCTTGCCGGTTGTTGTGGCTGTCCACCACCGTTTACGCAACCTCCCGGACAGCCCATTATCTCGATAAACTGGTAATCCGCTTCACCGTTTCTTACCTTTTCAAGTACCGTTTTAGCGTTCAGCAGACCGCTTGCAACTGCTACCTTTATTTCCTTGTCGCCGACAGTGTATGTCGCTTCCTTGATTCCGTCAGTGCCTCGGAGTTCAGGGAAATCAACCGGACTTTCGCCGGTGAGTTCGTAAACAGCAGTTCTTAAAGCAGCCTCCATAACTCCGCCGGTTGCACCGAATATTACACCTGCTCCGGTATATATTCCTAACGGTTCGTCGAAAGTATCGTCTGCGAGGGCGTGGAAATTTATACCTGCTCTTTCAATCATTCTGCCGAGTTCACGGGTAGTAAGTGCGTAGTCAACATCCGGATATCCGCTTGCATTCTGATTGTCTCTGCCTGTCTCGAACTTCTTCGCTGTACACGGCATTATCGAAACGACTACCATATTTTTAGGGTCTATGCCGAGTTTTTCAGCGTAATAAGTCTTCGCAACCGCTCCGAACATCTGCTGAGGTGATTTACAAGTGGAAAGATTTTCCGTCATTTCGGGGAAATAGTGTTCACAATACTTTACCCAGCCCGGTGAACATGATGTTATCATGGGCAGTACGCCACCATTCTGAACACGGTCAAGAAATTCGTGTGATTCCTCCATGATTGTTAAATCAGCGGAGAAGTTGGTGTCAAATACTTTATCAAATCCGAGTTTACGGAGTGCGGAGACCATTTTTCCCTCAACGTTCGTTCCTATCGGTAAGCCGAAACACTCACCAAGTCCTGCACGTACTGCCGGTGCTGTCTGGACGATTACCATTTTTTCAGGGTCCGCAATCTCTGCGAGTACCTGTTTTGTGTAATCCTTTTCCGCAATCGCTCCTACCGGACATACTGCTATACACTGTCCGCATGATACGCAACTTGTCTCACCAAGTCCCATATCAAACGCTGAACCAATATACGTTCTGAATCCTCTTTCGTTCGCTCCGATTACGCCTATTCCCTGTACATTCGAGCATACCGCAACGCATCTACGGCACAGGATACACTTATTATTATCACGATACATATGCACCGCTGAATCGTCAATTTTGTACTCGTTTCTCGCACCGGCGTAAACTTCCGTATCCTCTATGCCGTAATCACGACAAAGTTTCTGAAGTTCACAGTTACCGCTTCTAACGCATGACAGACATTTCTTATCGTGTGTGGACAGCATTAATTCAAGCGTTTTCTTTCTCGATTCCATAACCTTTGCGGAATTTGTACGGATTTCCATATTGTTGGAACACGGATATACACAACCTGCAACCAGTCGGAAACCTCTGCCCTCGTTTACCTCGGTAACGCATATCCTACAAGCTCCGATTTCGTTTATTTTTTTCATATAACAAAGTGTCGGAATCTCAATACCTGCCATATGTGCAGCCTCAAGAACAGTAGTTCCCTTAGGTACGGAAATTTCAGCACCATTGATTTTAACTGTAATATTTTCCATTGATATTTCCTCCGCTTACTTGTTAATGATTGCCTTGAACTTACACGTACCGATACAAGCACCGCACTTGATACATTTTTCCTTATCAATCTGATATGCCGGTTTTTTCTTACCTGGTGCGGTATAATCAGTCTGTGTAATAGCATCTGCCGGACAGTGTCTCGCACAAAGTCCGCAACCGAAGCACTTATCCTTGATAACTTCAAAGTGGAGCAGGTCTTTACATACTCCTGCCGGACATCTCTTTTCAACTACGTGTGCTATATACTCGTCACGGAAATAACGGAGCGTCGACAGTACAGGGTTAGGAGCGGTCTGACCAAGTCCGCAAAGTGAGTTAGACTTGATATGATAACAGAGTTCCTCTAATTTATCGAGGTCTTCCATAGTACCTTTACCCTTTGTGATTTTATCCAGTATCTCGTACATCCTCTTTGTACCGATTCTGCACGGTGAACACTTTCCGCACGATTCGTCAACGGTAAATTCAAGGAAGAACTTAGCTATATCAACCATACAGTTATCTTCGTCCATAACGATAAGTCCACCTGAACCCATCATCGAACCGATACCGATAAGATTATCAAAGTCAATCGGTATATCAAAATGTTCCGCCGGTATACAGCCACCAGATGGTCCGCCGGTCTGTGCCGCCTTGAATTTCTTACCGTTCGGGATTCCTCCGCCGATTTCCTCGATTACTTCACGTAATGTAGTACCCATAGGAACTTCAACAAGTCCGGTATTATGTATCTTTCCGCCAAGTGCGAATACTTTCGTACCTTTTGACTTCTCCGTACCCATTGAGGCGAACCATTTCGCACCGTTAAGAATAATCTGCGGTATGTTTGCGTAAGTCTCAACGTTATTCAGTACTGACGGTTTCTGATACAGACCCTTTTCAGCCGGGAATGGTGGACGGGGACGAGGTTCACCACGGTTACCCTCAATAGATGTCATAAGTGCTGTTTCCTCACCACATACAAATGCACCTGCACCAAGTCTTAAATCTATATCGAAGTTGAAACCTGTTCCGAAAATATCGTTACCTAACATACCAGCTTCACGTGCCTGTTTTATTGCTATCGTAAGACGTTCTACCGCTATAGGATATTCCGCACGCACGTAAACGTATCCCTGACTTGCTCCGATTGCGTAACCGGCAATAGTCATAGCCTCTATGAGTACGTGTGGGTCGCCCTCTAATACTGACCTGTCCATGAATGCACCAGGGTCACCCTCATCGGCATTACAACATACGTACTTTATATCAGCATCGGGAACTATTGTTCTTGCAAGTCTCCATTTCATACCGGTTGGGAATCCTGCTCCACCACGTCCACGTAATCCGCTGTCAAGAATTGTCTGTATGACCTCTTCAGGTGTCATTTCCGTGAGTACCTCGCCGAGTGCCTTATAACCGTCCCTGCCTATGTACTCGTTGATGTCTTCCGGATTGATTACGCCACAGTTTCTTAATGCGATACGTTTCTGTTTACTATAGAACGGTGTTTCGTCGAGAGCCTTTATATTATCACCCTCTACCGTTTCGCTGTACAGAAATTCTTTTACAGGATTTCCGCCTATAAGGTGTTCGTCGACAATACGGGGAATTTCGTCTATATTAACACGTGAGTAAAATGTACCCTCTGGATAAACTATCATGATAGGTCCGAGTTCACAAAGTCCGAAACAACCGGTTTTTACAATCTGTATCTTATCGGTCAGACCTTTTGCCTCAAATTCCTGTTCAAGTTTTTCTATAACTTTCGGTGAGCCGGAAGACGTACAACCAGTACCACCGCATACGAGTACGTGTTTTTCATATTTTGAGTGTGCGTTTCCATGTGTACGGAGGGCAAGTTCTCCCTCCATCATTTTTCTGACGGTTCTTAGTTCCTTAAGAGTTTTCATAAATCAACCTCCGATTAAGCATATTTTGCGATGATATGGTCGATATCCTCAACCGTAAGTCTTCCGTATACGTCTTCGCCTACTGTCAGTACCGGAGCAAGTCCGCACGCACCGATACAACGACACGCTTCGAGTGAGAATTTGCCGTCTTCTGTACATTCACCGTCGGAAATACCAAGCATCTCCTGTAACTTCTCGAAAATCTCACCTGAACCCTTGACGTAACAAGCAGTACCGAGACAGACGGAAATTGTATGTTCACCCTTCGGATAAAGTGAGAACTGAGCGTAAAAAGTTACGACACCGTAAATTTTTTCAAGAGATATTCCCGTATTATCGGAAATGATTTTCTGTACCTCTATGGGCAGATAACCATATATCGCCTGTGCTTTCTGGAGTATGGGCATTAAAGCCCCTTTATCGTCCTTTTTTTCCTTGATAAATTCAAGAAGCTGTGCCTCCTGTTCGGGCGTACCGGAGAAGGCGACAGAATTTTTTGCTGTATCCATTTAAACAGACCTCCTTAAATATGATATTTTTCATTATAACATATTTTTTAAAAAAATTCTATAGACAAATCGTACTAAACATGATGTTGATATTTATACGCATTGCACAAATAATATTTATTTTGTTGACAAATTATTTCAGTTATTGTATTATTAATACAGATTAAAATGTCAGGAGATTTTTTTATATGAATATTCCTAATGACCCCGCAATCCTGCTAAGCTATGTGAACACTATGCTGAGGGATAATTATGATTCTCTGGACGAACTATGCAGAAGTCTCGATATTGACCGGATTGAACTTGAAAAAAAACTTTCCGTAATCGGATACGTATATAGTCCGGAACACAACCGATTCAAATAATCAGGAGGAAAAAATGAAAAATTTATTGAAAAAATTTACAGCTGTTACTTCCGTATGCGTTCTCGCATTATGCGGAACAATCCCGACAGTATCGGCAGAAGATACGGCAAATGATGAAATTTATATTACTTTCGACTACCTTGCCGACGGTGCAGAGCTGAAAGACGAATATCTTGAACTCGTACAGCCTGTAAAGACCTCGCCGAAAAGTGCGATAACCATTCCGGAGGCTTTCCCTACCCGTGACGGCTATTACTTCACCGGCTGGACTTATGACGAAGTTCACGCCTATACATACGGAGATACATTCCGTTCACCCGACGGAAATTCTGTAACTCTGAAGCCTGTATGGACTTCCGCAGACGATGAAAACGAATACAATGTTAAATATTACGTGGAAATAAACGGTGAAGCCGTTGATACTGCAAAAAGTTTACCGGATAAAACATATCATGTCGGTCAGATTGTAAAAGTTCCACTTGAAAGTTTCACACGAGATGACGCCGCACAGTTCGGCTGGCTTTTCGAGGATTACGAGTTAAGAGGTAACGAAAAATTCATAGTTCCGGAACATGACGTCACACTTACTCCGAACTGGAAAATGAGATACAAAATAACCTATACAGTCGGAGATGTCGACCGTGTGACCGGTGCAACATTTATGGAGTATGTACAGCCGGAAACTATCGAAACTGATTTACAGGATAACAAACGTTTTTCAAGAAACGGCTTTAAAATAGTCGGCTGGTTATGCGACGACGACAAGCAGGTATACAAACCGAGTGCGTCAGGCTACAAGATGCCAAGTCACGACGTTACTTTTACGGCGGTATGGGAAGCCAAGGAATATACGGTTGTTTTCAAAGAGGATAAGAAAAACAGCATAAAAATAAAAGGTCTGACGGATACAACAATAACCACGCCGGAAGCTACAATAACTCAGGACGGTAAATATCTTGCAGGCTGGAAGGATGACGACACAGGCGATATTTACCCTGTAGGTTCGGAATACATGATTAAGGGTGCTATAGAGGGTAAGGGGATTTCTCTTACTGCCGTATGGGAAGACGGTACAGCACCGGCTACTACAACCACTACAACACAGTCGACGGAAACCACTACCACCACCACGGAAACTACTACACAATCCGCAACAGATACTGTCACTACAACTACTACTGAATCTGAACCCTCAACCGATACGACTACTACAACTACTACGGAAAATAAAGATGTAGTATGGGGTGATGCAAACGAAGACGGCAAAGTTAATTTATCTGATGCGGTTCTGATAATGCAGTCTATCGCAAACCCTGACGCTTACTTCCTGACGGAACAAGGCGAAAAAAATTCTGACGTATCAAGTCACGGCGACGGCGTAACTGTTTCCGATGCTCTTGTAATACAAATGGTAAATATTGACTTAATCGACATAAAAGATTTACCGCTTTATGCTGAATAAAATAAAAAAAGCTGTCCGGATTTTTCCGGACAGTTTTATTTTTTTGCGTTTCGCCTGTTAATTCATAAACAGTTTAAGACCTATTAAAACAAGTACGAGACCTCCGATAATTTCCGCACTTTTACCATACCTGCTCCCGAAACGGTTACCAATAAATACGCCGATAAGCGAAAGTAAAAAAGTTACAACGCCTATCACCGAAACCGATAACAGAATATCCGTTTTATGTGCGGAAAAAACTACTCCTACCGCCATTGCATCTATACTTGTCGCCACCGACAGTACAAAAATTTCTTTCAGTGAAAATCTGTAATCGCTGTCTGTACTGTCTTCCGGACAAAACGCCTCCCATACCATTTTTACGCCGATTATTCCGAGTAATATTAAAGCTATCCAGTTATCGTAACGTGCGGTGATTTCTGCGAATCTGCTACCTAAAAAATATCCGGCAAGTGGCATAACCGCCTGAAAAATCCCGAAAAACAAAGCGGTCAGAAAAGTTCCGGTACGGTTTATTTTCCGCATTCTTATCCCCTGACATACCGCTACTGAAAATGCATCTGTAGCAAGTCCGACGGCAAGCAGTAACAATTCAGTAAAATTCATAAAAAATTCTCCCTGCAATACTTTTTTATAAATTATATTGCAGAGAGTTTTATTATATTACAACTTGTACTCCATTATATAGTCGTCCATTACAAAACCGTTGCCGATGTCCGTCACGACGGAATCGGTTGTCACAAAACCGGTCTTCTTATACACTTCAACAGCATGAACATTATATTTATTCACTGTAAGATATACCGATTTTTTACCGGCATTACGAGCTTCCTCAAAGACTTTCGCAAGCATTACGGAAGCTATCCCCCTACCCCTTACGGATTTGTGCAGATACAGTTTACTAAGGAAAAATCTGTCATCAATTTCGGGTTTAACGCCGATATATCCACATAAATTACCGTCAAGACGTACTGACATATAGTAATAATCCTGTGTTTCCGTCTGATTTTTCATAGCTCCGAAAGACTGGAATTTTTCTACCATATATTCAATCTGTCCGGCGGATATTATACCGACAAAGCATTCATGCCAGATTTCTTCCGCCAGTACCGCTATTTCACGGAGTTCATCTTCAGTTTTAATTTTTTCAATGGAAATCATTCTGAATCAGTCCTCGGAAGGCATTTCCCAGTTGTGATACACATTCTGTACGTCGTCGTTGTCTTCGAGATGTTCGAGAAGCAGGTTCATTTTCTTAATGTGTTCCTCGTCGGTTAGTGTGGTGTAATTTGCAGGAATCTGTTCAATTTCTGCGGAGAGAATGTTATAACCCTTTTCCGTCAGACCCTCACGGACTGTATGAAGATTTTCCGGTGAACACTCTATTTCAACCGTTTCTTCGTTCATATCGAAATCGTCGCCACCACACTCGAAAACATCTTCCATAACTGCATCTTCATCAAGACCTGTATTTTCAAGTATCACGATTCCCTTTTTCGTAAACATGAACGATACGCAACCTGTTGTACCGAGATTTCCGCCGAATTTGTCGAAGTAGTGGCGTACATCTCCGGCGGTACGGTTTTTGTTATCCGTGAGGCACTCCACTATTACCGCTACACCATTCGGACCGTATCCCTCGTATACCATGTTTTCGTAATTGTTTTTATCCTCACCACCGGCGGCTTTCTTTATGACACGTTCGATATTATCGTTAGGAACGTTGTTAGCCTTAGCCTTTGCGATGAGGTCACGGAGTTTGCTGTTGTTGTTAGGGTCTGCTCCGCCCTCTTTTACTACAACTGTTATTTCCCTGCCTATTTTCGTAAAGATTTTACCTTTTACAGCGTCGGTAGCTTCTTTTTTACGCTTTATATTATTCCATTTTGAATGACCTGACATTTTTTTACTGCTCCTTTATTCCGTAGTATAATAGTAATCTGCGTCCGAACCTCTTTTAATTCTGCTGATTTCATTGTGTTTTTCGTCGAAGTAATCGTATACCGCTACTATCGCCGAACCTGTTGCGAATCCTAAAAGAAATCCGATAAACATTCCCTTACTGAAATTATCCGCACACTTCGGACAGTTATTTTTTTTACTTTTTCCGACTTTCTTTACTGTATTTTTTTTCATAAATTTCAACTCCTTAATCAAAATCCGGCAGAACATTTTTCATAATGACCTTAAAAATCTGTAATATCCGCTCTTCCTGACCGGTAAGAAACAGGTATCCGAAAAGGCTTTCTATAGCGGTAGCACGTCTGTAATCTACCGCTTCTGCGTGTTTCGGTACGTTGTTACCGGTAGAGTTTCTGCCACGTTTCAGTACGGCAAATTCTTTTTCCGTGAGAATTTCCGCTACCGTATCGTAAACCGACGACTGAAATTCCGCACATACAAGCTTTATCTTTGCGGTGTGCAGTTTCGAGACCGGCATATTCGCACATCTGAGCAGGTAATCTCTTATAAGTGTATCGTAAACACTGTCGCCGAGAAATGCGAGTGCAAGCGGACTATACTGCATCGCCTCACGTTCAGACATTGGCATATCAGCTGAGATAATCAAATTCAAAGCCCTCTATATTTACCGTATCACCTTCCTGTATCTCCATTTTTTCGAGTTCCGCAATGATACCGCTGTTTATGAGAACCCGCTGGAAATACTGTAAAGAAGAATAGTCGTCAGGGTCGACGGTACGCATTATTGGCTGTAGCCACGGAGCGTCCACATAGTAAATTCCGTCCTCAACCGTGATTTCAAACTTCTTGCCGTTACCCACCATGTCGTCAAGTTCCGCTTTTGTAAGCGGTTCTGCCTCGTACTCCTTTATTGGTGGGAGGGTATCGAGAATCCCGGAAATTTTCTTCACAAGTTCTGACGTTCCTTTAGTAGTCACCGCAGAGATACAGAAGAACGGCAGACCTTTTGCCTCGATATACTGACGGAATGTTTCAATCTGTTCATCTGTAGCCATATCGGATTTGTTAGCTGTTACAATCTGCGGACGTTCTGCCAGTTCCGCATTGAATTTAGCGAGTTCTGCGTTTATTACCTCGAAGTCCTCACACGGATTTCGTCCCTCGATACCGGAAACGTCTACAACATGGACGATTAACCGGCATCTTTCGACGTGTCGGAGAAATTCGTGTCCGAGACCTACGCCGTCGCCTGCACCCTCGATAAGTCCGGGGATATCCGCCATTACAAAAGATTTTTCTTCGTCTACCCTTACAACTCCCAGCACAGGCGTAAGAGTAGTAAAATGGTAGTTTGCAATCTTAGGTTTCGCCGCACTCACGACGGAAATCAATGTTGACTTTCCGACGTTCGGATAGCCGACAAGTCCGACATCTGCGAGTAGTTTTAATTCAAGCGTTACCTCGAACTCCTCACCCATATAACCAGGTTTCGCAAATTTAGGAATCTGACGTGTAGGGGTCGCAAAATGAACATTACCTTTTCCGCCTGCTCCGCCACGTGCGAGAATTTTAGGCTCATCTGTGGACATATCCGCCATAATTCTGCCTGTATTTGCATCACGGATTACCGTACCACGTGGGACTTTTATAATAAGTGGTTCTGCACTTTTACCGGTACAGTTCCGGGAAGAACCGTTCTGCCCTCTTTCTGCGACGTACTTTCTTTTATATCTGAAATCAATCAGGGTTGAAAAATTGTCGTCAACCTGAAATATTACGTCTCCGCCTCTGCCACCGTCTCCACCGTCCGGACCTCCTGCGGCGACATACTTTTCACGGTGAAATGATACCGCACCGTCTCCGCCGTCACCGGCTTTAATCTTTATTTTCGCCTTATCAACGAACATTTTATACCTCCGGATATTTCTTAAAGAAAAATCCCAAGCACACGCTCGGGATTAATTTTTTAATTACTGTTCTGCGTAAACAGAAACTTTCTTACGGTCACGACCGTAACGTTCAAATTTTACTCTGCCGTTTACAGTTGCAAAGAGTGTATCATCTGAACCGATTCCAACACCTGCTCCTGCGTGGATATGTGTACCTCTCTGACGTACGAGGATATTTCCGGCTTTTACAAACTGTCCGTCTGCTCTCTTAACGCCAAGTCTCTTTGATTCAGAATCACGACCGTTTTTTGTAGAACCAACGCCCTTTTTATGAGCGAAAAACTGCATACTAATCTTAAACATAATTACACCTCCGAAATAGTGATTTTAATTGTATCGGGGAACTCCTCAAGGATAGCTTCGAGATGATTTCTGAAAACCTCAATAATAGCACTGGCAGTATTTTCAGATGCCGTAATACGACAACTTATTAAATTATCCGCCACATTGACTACCGGTTCACAATCAAACTCATCAAGAATATTCACGGCGAACTGTACGGCGGACGATACCGACGCACATACTACATCTTTACCAGCTTCCGCATAATCTGCATGACCGCCTATATCAAAACCCTTTAAAATTCCACCCGAATGATAAAATTCCGCACGAATCATAAATGATTATGCCTTGATAGCTTCAATTTTCACCTGAGTGTAAGGCTGTCTGTGACCCTGCTTCTTCTTCTCACCCTTCTTAGGTTTGTATGTGAAAACAGTAATTTTCTTAGCCTTGCCATTCTTGATAACCTTTGCCTCAACAGTTGCACCCTCAACGTATGGAGTACCTATTTTTATACCGTCTTCCGCACCAACTACAGAAACTTTATCAAAAGTAACTGTTTCGTCTGCATTTACTGCGAGTTTTTCAATAAAAATAACGTCACCCTCGTTTACCTGATACTGTTTACCGCCGGTTTCAATAACTGCGTACATATTTTACGCACCTGCCTTTTCCATAAACTCGCTGTAACAGGTGTAACAACCGTTACTTTAAAAAAATTTTACCTGTTCACAAGCGGTAAGGACATTATAACACAAAAAAAACGGCTTGTCAAGAGTTTTTGCAAAATTTTTCAGAAAAACACCGGAAAAAATTTCCGGTGTCATATTTATTAAAGTTTAACGAATCTTCTGACATCTCCGGCTTTTCCGATAAACATAGTTCTCGGTCTCGCCCATACCTCGCCGTTGGATGCGTTTTTGTAAATTACGAGTTCTTCATTAGTTTCGCTGTGACGTGCGGTGGCGATTACCTCGTACTCTCCGCCTTTGAAGTGTCTGTATCTCGCACCGATTACTATTTCAGTATCTTTATCTTCTTCTGTCTGCTGTATCGGTACTGTTTCGGGTTCGACATTCACAATGTCGTCGGAAACGATTACCATTGACGTGAACGGTGGCATTTTAATGTATGCGTTGCCGTTATCAACCTGAATCATTTTTCCTGAAATTACGTCGACAAGTGCGTTAAGATGCGTATTGAATCTTATTTCGTACTCATAATCTGCGAGGTTCAACGCAACATATACAGTCTGGTCGCCCTGAACTTTACGGAAAAGTAACTGTTGGTTTGTAATCTGCATTCTCTCGTATGCACCCGTACGCATTGCCGGATATGCTCTGTAAATTCTGCCGAGTTTGACGATATGTTTGTAAAGTGAAGTATTTTCCCTTTCCATATCCGGAAGATACAGGCACGGACGCAGACCGTCATCTGAATTGTTTTCGTGCCGTCCCTGTATGCCGTATTCGCTACCGTAATAAATCGACGGTATACCGGGCATAGCATAAAGAAGCGTATATATTAACGGTAAATGTGCCGGATTCTTTACGGTACTTGCGAGGCGGTTTACGTCGTGGTTATCTACGAAAGTATAAAGATTTATATTTCTGTAGATTCCGCCGTTTGCACCGGATTGCCTGTTGATAGAATAATCGATTTCATAGTAATTCTTGTCGTTATGCGACGAGTACAGTCCTTTATAACATTCGTAATTTGTCACGCTGTCGAACATATCGGAATTTGCCCACCTGTTGTAATCGCCGTGGATAATCTCACCCATCAGCCAGAAATCAGGCTTTTTACTCTTACAGAATGTGTGTATTCTTCTTATAAAATCGAAGTCAAGACAGTCAGCGGCATCAAACCGGATACCGTCGATTTTGAATTCCTCTATCCAGTAATTCACTGCGTCAATGAGGTGGTCGCATACACCGACGTTACGGAGGTTAAGTTTCACGAGATTATAATGACCGTTCCATCCCTCGTACCAGAAAGGGTCACCACATGGAGACTGTCCGCCGAAGTTGAGATTCTGAAACCAGTCACAGTATCCCGAACCCTGCCCCTTTTGTTGTATATCGACGAACTGCGGGAACTTTCTGCCGACGTGATTGAAAACACCGTCAAGAATTATCCTGATACCGTTTTCGTGTAGTTTTTCACAGATATTACGGAAAGAATTGTTGTCACCAAGTCGGCGGTCAATTTTTTTGTAGTCGGTTGTATCGTAACCGTGTTCAACGGATTCAAAGACAGGTCCGAAGTATACGGCGTCAACGTTCATTTCCTTAAGATGTGGTATCCAGTCAAGAACCTTGTCAAGCCTGTACACAACTTCCCCACCGTCATTAAATTTAGGTGCTCCGCAGAATCCGAGCGGATAAATATGATAAATTATGGCATTATCGTACCAGTTCATAAATTTTCGACTCCTTTATATAAAAATTTTTACTTTATACTGCCTTCCATGAAATATGACGCTTCCATATCTGCGACGTTCAACGCACACGCAAGAGGATACATTTCAAGAGCTCTTCCGATAGTGTTTTTATCCTCTATACCGGAGAATCCCATATGATACCTTATCGCAAAAGCCTCTTCACGAGAAAGCCGGGAATCGCCATAGAAAAAGCCCGAAAGTATGTAAACCGACTTCTCACCGTGTCCATACGGTAAAATATCATTTATAGTGTAGTAGGGGTATTTTTCCCACTTGCCGGTCTCTTCGTTTTTACGGTTACGCATTTCGACAGTATAGAAATCGACTTTGCATAAATCGTGGAGCAGGGCTACTATTGCGATAGTTTCTTCCGAATAGTTCATGTTATAGAGTTCCTTTACACGTGGACGTGCTAAATAGTCTTTCAGGCAATGGTAGACGTTCACACTATGTTCGACAAGTCCGCCCTCATAGCTTCCATGATAACGTGTACTACTTGGTGCGGTGAAAAAATCGCTTTTTTCGAGGTATTCAAGTAACTTGTCCGCACCTTTACGCTTTATATTTTGTGTATAGATAGATATAAATTCTTCTTTTGCCGTCAATTTTTACACTCCCTTTTTCAAAGACATTATATTATAATTATACCACATACAGAAAAAATATGCAATACCTGAAAGAAAAATTTTTCATTTTTGTTAAATTGATACAAAATTTCACATTGCTTTTTGTTGATAAAAAAAAGCCTGCCATTTCTGACAGACTTATTTAAATCAGTTTTCTAAAAGAACGACGTTCATAGTATTTTTATCAGACGGTTTCAGCTTCTTTCCGTCCGGTACGCAAGAATGTACCTGCTCACCGGTGGTTTCTTCTTTGATGTAGTATGGCATTGTATCGGCGGTAATAGTGCTGTCATCATTCAGAGGGATTGCAATATCTTTTTGACTTTCCATGAACTCCATATCTGCGACATAGATATTTTCGAGATACTCGGAAAATTCTTCCATAGTCATAGCGGTGTAGAAATCTTCCACTGTCTTATAATCCGAACCAGTTCTTTCAAGCTGTTCGTCAGTTGCGAAGGCGTAAGTTGTACCGTGTGTGGCGTTAAAATCCTGAAGCATATCACGATAAGGCAGTAGTGAATCTTCATTATTTTCACACTCCGCATATCCGGAAGCCAACGGCATACACACAACCGCCGACATTGCAACGCTGAGAATTGCAGTAAAAAAGCGTTTCATATCTGACACTCCTTTTTTTTATTTTATTTTACAATATATCTGTGATGTCAATGTGATGAAACGGTGAAAATTTAAGAAAAATTTATGAATTTCCACATACAAAATTAAATGTATCGTGATATAATTATCTGCAATAAGAAAGGAGTTTTTCGACATGAAAAGAAAATTTTTAATTTCCCTGATACTTATTTTAATTGCCGTTTCCGTACTGAAAAACATTCAGACCAGTAACATTGACGACTGGCGGTTAATACTGGTAAACAGTGAAAATTCCGTACCATACGGCTATACTCCGGAACTTACCGAACTTTCAAACGGTATACGGATAGATTCAAGAATATATCCCTATTTACAGGCAATGTTCGATGATGCCCGAATTTCCGGCATTTATCCGATAGTCAGCGAGGGTTACCGCACACACGACGAACAGAAAAAAATGATGTCGGATAAAGTGGAAAGTTTCGTTGCTGACGGATATTCCAAACGTGAAGCTAAAAAATTAGCTCGTGAATGGGTAGCGGTTGCCGGTAACAGTGAGCATGAAATCGGTTTAGCAGTTGATATAAACGCAGACCCTTCAAACTCGACGGATACCGAAGTTTACGACTGGTTAGCGGAAAACGCCTATAAATACGGCTTTATACTCCGCTACCCACCGGATAAGGAGTACATAACCGGTATTGATTACGAACCCTGGCATTACAGATACGTCGGCACGGAAACCGCTACAGAAATTTATGAAAAGAAAATCACGTTAGAAGAATATCTGAATTAATTATACATTATAAATCATAGCGGAATAGTCCGGTACGGGCCACTTATCGCTCGGCATGATTCTCTCTATCGTATCCGATGTTGTACGCATACGTTCCATTTCCGACAGTACTTTTTCACGGAAAAATCTTGCCTGTACGAGTACCTCTTTTATTTCGCACGCATCATTTACAAGCTGTTCGAGATTCTCTATTGATTCGTAAAAAGCTTCTGCGAGGTCGTTTAATTTTTTAACCGTTTTGCTTTCTACTACCGCTGAAATACCTATCTGATTTTTAACCGCTATCGTATCGCACAGAGTACGGATATATTCGAGAGTTGCGGGAAGAAGTTGTTTTCTCGCCATCTGAATCATAGTTCTCGCCTCTATGCGTAAAGTCTTTGAATACTTTTCAAGAAGAACTTCCGTTCTTGCTTTGAGTTCGTTTTCCGTATAGATACCGAATTTCTTGAATATACGGAGATTTTTTTCATCTGTATAATGTGGTATCGCATCTACAGTTGACGGATAGTTAGGAAGTCCCCGACGTTCCGCCTCCTGAATCCATTCAAGCGAATAACCGTCACCGTTGAAGATGATACGGCGATGTTCTTTCAGTACGTTTTTCATCAGGTTCTTGACTTCAGATTCAAATTTATCAGTATTCTTAAACGGTTTGAGAATTTCCGTAAATTCGCTTAGTTCCTCCGCTACTATCGTATTCAGAAGTGCATTCGGACACGCTATGTTATCGGAAGACCCTACCATACGGAACTCAAAACGGTTACCGGTAAATGCAAATGGTGACGTTCTGTTTCTGTCGGTGGAATCTTTCGGGAACGACGGCAACGCATTTACACCTATTTCAAATGCCTGTGTCTGCGTTTTGTATACGGTGTCTTCTTCGATAGCCTTTAAAACCGCATCGAGTTCCTCACCTAAAAACATTGACACTATCGCCGGTGGGGCTTCGTCTGCACCGAGTCTGTGGTCGTTACCGGCAGATGATGCGGAAATCCTCATTAAATCGGCGTACTCGTCGATACCCTTAATCAACGCACACAAAATAGTAAGAAACTGTAAATTTTCCATAGGTGTATCGCCAGGGTCAAGGAGATTCTGACCGTCGTCGGTGGACATTGACCAGTTATTATGTTTTCCCGAACCGTTTACCCCCTCGAATGGTTTTTCATGGAGCAGGCATATGAGATTATGTTTTAACGCTACTTTTTCCATAACTTCCATTGCTAACTCGTTCTGGTCAGTACCTAAATTGGATGTCGTAAAGATAGGTGCCATTTCGTGCTGTGCCGGTGCGACTTCGTTGTGTTTGGTCTTAGAGTATATACCTAATTTCCATAATTCTTCGTCGAGGTCTGCCATGTAACTTGCTATTCTCGGACGCAGATTAGCGAAATACTGGTCATCGAGTTCCTGACCTTTCGGAGGTTTCGCACCAAATAATGTACGTCCTGTCAGAATCAGGTCTGTTCTTTTATCGTACATATCCTTATCAATCAGAAAATATTCCTGTTCCGCACCTACCGTTGAGGTGACCCTTGATACATTATCATTGCCGAAAAGTTTCAGGAACTCAACGGCTGAACTGCTCAGAGCGTCCATAGAACGTAACAGCGGAGTTTTTTTGTCGAGGGTCTCGCCGGTATACGACAGAAAAACAGTCGGTATATACAGACTTCCCTCTTTTACGAAACAGTAAGAAGTAGGATCCCATGCCGTGTAACCTCTCGCACTGCTGGTCTGTCTAAGTCCACCCGACGGGAATGATGACGCATCAGGTTCACCCTTTACAAGTGATTTGCCGGAAAATTCCATTATAGCCGTACCACGTGTAGCCGGTGCGATAAAAGAATCATGTTTTTCCGCAGTAGAACCCGTCAGAGGCTGAAACCAGTGTGTATAATGCGTAGCACCCTTTTCTAATGCCCATTCTTTCATGGTATTTGCGATAAAATCAGCAGTTGTCATATCAAGCTGTCTGCCGTTCTGTATGGTCTTCATAAGCGTTTTATATACATTTTTCGGGAGACGGTCTTTCATTACCGCATCACTGAAAACGTTTTCCGCAAAAATTTCAGGTACATTGATATTCATAAAAATAACCTCCTGTTTTATGGATTTACTTTATATTATAACATAAATCCGGAAATAGTCAAGTCATATATTATAATGTTCACGGCTTAGCCGGTAAAGTCGGGGTAATTCTTTTCTTAGGTCATCACGTACGCTTTTCTGCCAGAAAAATTCACCGATAAACAGAATACGTTCAACACCTCGTTTTTTTACGATAGCCTGTATCAGTCTTTTCACAGAGTAAATTTTTCCGCTTGCCGTTATTATTTCCTTCTGCAACTCGTATGGCGTTATTTTTTCCGGATAGTGTACGACGTTTCCGGTACATTTAGACCAGTCTTTATCAATCAGTCTGTGCTTATGGGTATCGTATACAGGCGTACCGGGGACAAAGTACATTGACTGTATGAGTACTCCGCAGATATTGTATTTTATGACGAAATCCGCTAATCTGTCGCCGACCCCTGCAGTATGATTATCCGCTCCTACTATAAACAATCCTCGTACCCGAAGACCGTGTTTCTGTATATTTTTTACCGAACGTACTATTTCATTATATGTACAGCTTTTGTTTGTTATTTCAAAAGCCTCATCTTCAAGAAATTCTATCCCCATTGCGAGTTCGGAAAAACCTGCTCTCTTAAGAAGTTCCAGCATTTCATCATCAAATCCCACTTCAAAGCGTGCCTGTATCGTAAAATTATATTTTATCCCACTGTTTATTATAGCGTTCAGAACGTCCACAGCCCATTTTCTGTCAGCAAAAAAATTATCGTCAGTAATCCATAACATTTTAGCAAGTCGGAAATGTCCTTCATCGTGAAATGCTATTGACTGTCTTATATCTTCAACGACGTTTTCAGGCGTACGGGTGCGGACACGTCTTCCGTAGTGGCGTACAAGTGCGCAGTAATCACAATCAAACGGACACCCTCTGGAAGCGTGTACCTGTGCCCATAAAGTATTATGACCTGCCATTTTCTTATAATTATAACATAAATATCTGTCCGGTATGGTATCTATATTTTCGGGAGGTTTTCGTTTTCCGGTATATAATAATTTTCCGTCACGTATACAGGCGATACCCTTTACACTCTCAATCGGAGTACCTTTATTAAAAGCGTCTATTACTTCAAGTATTGATTCATCACCCTCACCGGTAAGAACGTAATCGCAGTACTTAACGGATTCCTTATAATTCATTGACGCATGAAGTCCGCCGATAATCACTACTGCCTTTGAGTGACGTTTTATGAAATGTGCCAGTTTATAACCTCGTATTGCGGAAAATGTAAATATAGAAATAAAAATCAAATCCGCATCAAGTACATCTTTCCATACTATTTCAGATATTGATTCACTATACATAAGAACATCTGAACATTTTTCTTTAGCAATGGTAGCGAGTGTAAGAAGTCCTATTGAGGGATTACGGATATATTTATCATATACAAAGAGATTTTCAATACTTTTTCTGTATGGCGGATTGCCAGGTTCTATGAAACGTATCTTTTTTACTGACATTAAAAAAAGTCCTCCTTTAAAATATTTATTTACTATTATATCACTTTCCGGAAAATATGTCAACCAACAAGGTAATAAAAAAGCCGTATCTGTTTTTAAGACACGACTTTTTTTAATTCAGATAAGCTGATATGAAGCAAAAAATTCTTTCTGAGAGAGAGTACCGCCGGAAGATACATACGAATAATAACTGAGTATCAGATTGACATCATCACTGTTTATAACGCCGTCACCGTTTACGTCAGCCTTTCTCTTCTGTTCGTTATTCATATTACTTAAACCGTCGCTTAGAAATCCGACATACTCATTTATTGTATTTTTCAGTCTGCTTGAATCGAGTTCTTTTTTTCGGTCGGCGTAATGTTCCTTTACAAAATCGTCTGCATAAAGTGCAATATTCCTGATTAATCTTCCGTTCTCTCCGGGGTCATACATTGAGGAAAGTATAACGAGTATATACGGTGTATCAGAATCAACATAACAGACTTCATGATATACACCATCCATAGAACCGTATTTTACCGCTATATCGTAATTACTCAGCATATTACGTACAAGTGACGTGTCGGAGTTCATAAGAGCTTCCCAGCAGACCTCCCAGCATTCAGCGTCATTACGGTGTGTGTACATTTCCAGCATACTTTTTTTCATAAATTCTGCATCTATATCGGTAAAAGCGGAATCGTATGATATGGAAAAATCGCTTCCCCATTCCCTGACCATTTCATTGAAACCGTTCCGGTCGAAAAGATATGTAAGCATAAAATAAGCCACATTATCGGAGTATCTCAACGAGTAGTCAAGCAGTTCACGGACAGTATAACTTGTACCGTATGGTTCATACTGTATTATACCGCTACCACCTTCACCGTCCCAGTCGACAGTGTAAATCATCGTATCGTCGAGACTGTATATTCCCTGCTCAATCTGCTTGCATACGTAAACAGCATACGAAAGTTTTATTACACTTGCACTATATAACCTGCTGTCTGCGTTATGTGAATATATTGTGCCGTCATCTTCCGTATAGATAATCACCGAACATTCTTCAGGATACGCTTTTATAATGTTGTCAAGTTTTGTCTGTGAATCTATTGCAAAAGCCCTTAAAGGACATATTAAAGTAAATATACATAAAATCAGTGAAAGAAATATACTTGTCGTTTTTTTCAAAGAATACCACCAGACCTTTTTTTATAATATTTTTTATTATATCACAAAAAAAAACGCATTTCAACATATTCAACTCAATAAAAAAATAATTGTTATTCTGTACAGAATTTTTTAAAAAAATCATAATATTTTTAATCTGTGTGGTTTATCTGAAAAACAACCGGAAAATTAATTCATATTTCAATAAAAAAGTAAAATATTATAAAAAATATAAT
>JAIDCY010000072.1 GCA_029055625.1 Ruminococcus sp.
GTATAATATGCTGTGCCGGTCTATAAGGGAAAACACTTTCATTTTCGTTATTATGCACAAAAAAACGATACTTTTTCAGAAATAAAGTCAATTCAATTAATAATTAATAATGCATAATTCATAATTATTTACCGTTCTGTTTTTAAATTCCGAACGTCTGTTCCGGAATGTTTCCGTTGGAACACATAGGAACACTTAAAAATCAATTTTTCATTATGAATTTTGGATTATAAATTGATTCAGATTTGTGCAATATGCTGTGTTGGTTCATAAGGGAAAACACCACCTGTTACCGTCAATATGCACAAAAAAATGATATATTTTCTGAAATAAAATTTAATATATTAATTATGACTGAGTTACGGATTCCATAAATTCGCCGGTAGAATACAGACCATTCCTGTTATATCTGTTCAGACCGTAAAGGCAATCAGGATTACGTACTATATAATTAGGTTTTTCCGTACACGTAAGCGTTATTGTAAATCCTAACTCCCTTATTACCGGTGTTGATTCCGCACTCCTGAACCCGAACGGATACGCAAAAACTACAGGCATTTTCCCCGTATGTTTGTGTATCTCGTTCTGTAACCTGCTCAGATTATCGTATAACAATTCCCTGTAATCGCTTTCCGATTCTTCCGGATTCTTTGCACACCCCTGACGCTCACCCCTGAACGTGTGCATATTATACGTATGATTACCGATTTCTACGTGTCCGGATTCCGTAAGTTTTTGTATATCCTCCCACGTAAGATACGAATACGCCGGTATATGTGGGTCATTTTCCGCCGTAACATCTGTATACTCCCCTACTACCGATACTACTGCGTGCATATCGTACTTCTCCAGTATTGGCAGAACTTCCGACAGGTTATTATAACAACCATCATCAAGCGTAATCATTACCGGTTTTTCCGGCAGATTCCCCTTACCGTTTACGTAATCCGTCAACTGCTGAGCGGTAACGCTTGTATATCCGTTTTCCGTCAACCACGACATATCCGCATCAAACTGCGACGGCGTTACTATATACTCTTCCGGACTGTCTCCGTATACGCTATGGTACATGATTACTGGTAGAAATATTCCCTCTTCCGTTCCTGAATCCGCACTTGAACTGAAAAAATTCCTCCCTACAAAGAAAAATAAAGCACATACCGTAAATACTACAGCATCAATCAGCAGTAACCCGAAAAATCGCTTTGCACTCCTGCACTCGTACATAATTATACACCTCGCTTTTTTCAATTTATAATTCATAATTCTTAATTAATAATTATGCACTTTACATTATGAATTATGAATTTATTTACATCTCCGATGAATATAATTTATTCAGATGCAAATAATAACGAGGTGATAAAATGACACGTCATAAAAAAAGAAAGTTAGTAAGTATAATCCGGTTGTGTATTCTGTTAGGATTTCCGCTTATGATTGCCTTTACTGTCAAGGGTATCCCTGCCATGAAAAATTTTCTGCAGAAAATAGGGGATATACGTATTGAAAACGGTTCAGAAAGTTCATACATATCGGATACGGTTACTGATACTTCTTCCGCTGACGATTCGGACAGGTTCACGACGACTACCAAAGATATTACGGAAAAACAACCTTCAACCGATTTACTGACGGAAACTGAAAACCCACTTGAAAAGGTTTCTGATAATGCAGGTGACAAGCCATACCCGACTTCATGGACTGCCGGAGGTTCTATAGTGCGGACAACTTACGGACAATACAGCGGTAACTCTTTCTTTAATCTCGATAACGGCGGACAGGTTAATAATCAGACCTCTATTCCTAACGAAACCCTGTTATCTGAAAGCCGTTGCAGTGCGGACTTTACCGTTGAAGATACGTCGCAACCTCTCGTACTTATTTACCATACACACACTACGGAAAGTTTTGAACCTTATGTCCGTGATTTCTATGATGCTAATTTTAATTACCGTACCACCGACGAAACAAAAAATATGATTATGGTAGGTGATGCGATACAGGCAGAACTCGAAGCTCAGGGTATCGGCGTAATCCATGCACGGGATATACATGATTATCCGTCATATAACGGCTCATACGCTCGGAGCAGGGAAACTATTCAGCCGATACTCGAACAGTATCCGAGTATTAAAGTAGTACTCGATATTCACCGTGATGCCGTCGCCGGTGAGGGTGTAGCGTATCAGCCATATGTCGAAATAAACGGTAAGGAAGCCGGTCAGATTATGATAATATCGGGTTGTGATGACGGTACGTTAGGTATGCCGGATTTTATGAAAAATTTTCATTTTGCGTGTCGACTTCAGGAACAGCTGGAAAATGATTATGCCGGTTTTACAAGACCTATTCTGTTTGATTACCGGCATTACAATCAGGATCTGACTACCGGTAGTCTGCTTATCGAAGTTGGTTCACACGGGAACACTCTGGAACAGGTGCAATATTCCGGTCAGCTTATCGGCAGTTCGTTAGGACGTCTCTTAAATTCCATGAAAGGATGATTTTATATAAAAAATACTGTCAGAAAAGCGGTCAGGTGGATATTTATATATCTGCTTCTGACCGCAGGTGTATATATGTTTCTCGAATCGTGCAGTAACTCCTATAACAGAATGTCGGAGGAAAAAATAACTCCGGCAAGTATCGTAATAAGCGATAACAAGGCATCTGTAAGCGTACTGGATAATGAAGTAAGTTTCAGTACGGAAATTTTTTCGCCGGACAGCAGGTTATATTTTCTCATGTATGCACTGTCCCCTGATGACGTAAAGCTGATAAGTTACGGAGCGGAACTAATTAATAATTATGAATTATGCATTATGAATTAACTTGTCGGAATGTATTATTTCGTCGTGAAAGCGGTTAAGTTCGCCGGAATAGATGAGTTCAGCCTCAGGGAATCGGCGGAAATCGTCGGGTTTGTACAGACAGAACGGTTTTTCAAGATGTATTCCGATTTTATCCATAGTGTACGCCACAAACTGCGAACATACAAAACTATGCTCACGTTTCCACGATATATTGAGATACAAAGCAATAAGTCCCGACAGATTATATGAATACGTATTCCGGTTATGTACGAAGTGCCGGATAATCATATAGTACATTTCTTTCTGTTCTTGACTGACCGGTATGCGATATATTTCACATGGTATATTGTCGAAAAGCCCTAACGTACCCTCTCCGACTATCTCACGGTTAAACGTTGCCGGTAACGGAAAGGGGGTATACGTACGACAGAAGCTGTACATTTCGGAAAGATTTATGTCACCGGAAAGTGATACATGATTATACGGTTTTTTAGTGAAGAATCTGAAAAATTTAGCCGGATATGTACCGGTCTGTGCGACTACAAGATATATGTACTCCTGCATAAACTCAACTCCTGAAAAATTTATAATTAAATTATATCATAAACATTGCGATATTACAATAGCCTGTAATATAATATTCAGAATTTTTTCAGATTTCCGGATTTTGTAAAAAAACTCTTGACAAATTCAGAAATATGTGTTAGAATAAACAGGTAATGAATTTATGCGTCTGTAGCTCAGGGGATAGAGCAGTGGCCTCCGACGCCATGTGCGCAGGTTCGATTCCTGTCAGGCGTACTATTATAGAAACCGCTGTATTCCGGTTAAGTTCCGGTTTACAGCGGTTTTTCTTATTATTTTTTTACTTTTACTTCGTCGAGGTTAGCTCCGGTAAAGTTTGCTTGTCTTAGATTAGCATATGTGAGCTTTGCTTTTCTTAGATTAGCTTCGGAGAAGTCTGCACCAGTGAGATTAGCATCAGTAAGGTCTGCATATGATAAATTAGCACCAGCTAGGTTTGCACCGGAAAGATTAGCGTCGGTAAGGTCTGCACCGGAGAGATTAGTATCGGAAAGTTTAGCCATGATGAGATTAGAAAAGTTGAGGTCTGCTCCGATAAGATTAGCACTGGTGAGGTCTGCTCTAATGAGGTTAGCTTCGGAGAGGTTTGCACCCATGAGGTTAGCTTTTGTGAACTTTGCATCAACGAGATTAACTGTAGAGAGATTCGCACCGGATAAATCTGCACCGGATAAGTCTGCACATTCTCCAGATAACCAATTACTGTTAAGCCATAACTGATGTTTCCGTAAAATTTCTTTCAATTCTTTTTTGTCCATTTTCAGTAATTCCTTTCTGTTAAAGATATATCTACATTATATCACGTACATTTACAAAAGTCAACATTTTACGGAACTGTAAAATTTTACGGAAACGGTTGACTTTTATTATCTATTATGTTATAATAATGACAATATTTTTTTAAAGGAGGAATTAAAAATGATTTACAGAGAGTTTCAGGATATTAAAATATCCGGTCTCGGTCTCGGTATGATGAGACTTCCTGTTATTGACGGTGACGACTCCCGCATTGACGAAGTAAAATCTGCGGAAATGATTGACTATGCCATGAAAAACGGCATCAATTATTACGATACGGCGTGGGGGTATCACAGCGGTAATTCAGAGTTCACAGCCGGTAAATTTCTTTCACGCTATCCGAGAGACAGTTATTATCTCGCCTCAAAGTTCCCAGGTTACGATAACTCAAATATGCCTAAAGTAAAGGAAATTTTCGAGGAACAGTTAAAAAAGTGTCAGACCACTTATTTCGATTTCTATCTTTTCCATAACGTTTATGAGGGTAACATTGACGACTATCTTAATCCGGATTTCCATATTTTCGACTACCTCATGGAACAGAAGAAAAACGGCAGAATAAAACATCTCGGCTTTTCCGCACACGGTGACCTGAATGTTATGCAACGTTTTCTTGATGCTTACGGTGAGTACATGGAGTTCTGCCAGTTACAGTTAAACTATATGGACTGGCATTTTCAGAACTCAAAGGAAAAAGTGGAACTCGTAAAGAAATATAATATTCCTGTATGGGTTATGGAACCCGTCAGAGGTGGTAAACTCGCAGATGCTCCCGACGATATGAAAAACGAACTTCTGAAAATGCGTCCGGAAGAAAGCGTAGTATCATGGGCGTTCAGATTCTTACAGGCTATACCAGACGTTACTGTAGTTCTTTCCGGTATGTCGGATATGGAACAGTTAAAGGAAAATATTTCAATCTGGAACGAAGACAAACCGCTTGACAGTAAGGAATTTGACCGTCTTGTCGCCCTCGCTGACGAAGAAACTAAAAAAGGTGGTCTGCCGTGTACCGCCTGTCATTACTGTACAAGTCACTGTCCGCAAAGTCTGCCGATTCCGGAACTAATCGCACACTACAATGAACATAAGATTACTGGTGGCGGATTCCTCGCACCTATGGCGGTGGCAAGTATGCCGGAAGATAAAAGACCGGCTAATTGTATAGGTTGCGGAAGTTGTGAACAAGTCTGTCCGCAACAGATTGAAATTTCAAAAGCTATGAAAGATTTTTCCGCAATGATTAATATGTAAAGGAGTAATAAAAAATGTCGTACACAAATGTAATAGAAAAACCACGTCTTGACGTAAAAAAACAGACTATCGCAACAGTTTCCGCAATTATCGGGGCTGTCGTAATTCCGCAACTCTTTCACGTAATGGGTGCGTTATCCGGTACAGGTACAGCTATCGGCGAAACTTTTCTTCCTATGCACTTACCGATTATACTTGTCGGACTTCTCGCCGGTTCAGTCCCTGGTGCTATTGCCGGTCTGCTGAGCCCACTGGTAAGCAGTCTGATTACCGGTATGCCCGGACAGCTTATGTTACCGTTCATGATGATTGAACTTTGTATGTATGGTCTTTTTGCCGGACTTCTCCGTAATAAGAAGATGCCGAACATTACAAAAGTACTCACCGCACAGGTTGCCGGACGTGCTGTACGTGCTATAGCTATACTATTTGCAGTGTACGCCCTCGGTAACGATGCTATCAAAACCGCTGTTATATGGAAATCTGTTGTAGCCGGTATTCCTGGTATCGCTTTACAGTGGGTATTATTACCGCTCCTGCTCTACAGAATCGAGAATACAAGAAAACATGAATAATCTTGAAAAGTCCAAGGAAATACTTCGGGACGGTAATTATACACTGGTTGCGGTAAGCGATACGGAAACGCTCACCAGTACGGACAGAGGCGTTAAACCGTTACTTGAATTTATCGACGATAATAAAACACTTGATAAATTTTCAGTTGCGGATAAGGTAATAGGTAAAGCCGGAGCGTTACTGTACGTACTGCTTCAGCCGTCGGAAATTTTTACCAACGTTATAAGCAGACCTGCTCTTGAATTACTGGAAAGTAATAATATACATATAGAATATAACGTACTTACTGATGCTATCATTAACCGTACTGGTACGGGATTCTGTCCTATGGAATCGACGGTCAGAGATACCGCAGACCCTGTAACTGCTTTATCACTGATACGTGAAAAACTTAAAAGTCTTACAAAATAATCCATATAATCCGGAATCTTTTGTATTCCGGATTTTTTTAAAGGAGTTGAAATATCATGAAAAAATTACTCATGAAAATATTGTCGCTGACGGTCTCGCAGATAATGCTGTATGCTGTACCGGTTACGGTAAGTAACGCAGAAAGTATCACAGGTGACGTAAATTCTGACGGTGTATTTGATACTTCAGATGTCGTACTACTTAAAGAGTGGTTACTTGGTAAAGATACGGTAATAGCGGACTGGTCAGCCGGTGACTTACAGCAGGACGGCGTAATTGATGTGTTTGATTTATGCATCATGCAGAAAATGTTATCGCAGAAACCGGATAACGTAATATACGTAAAGGATTCCGACGAATTAAAAAAAGCTCTTGAAAACGCCGGAGCAGGTGACGAAATAGTAGTAGCATCCGGAACTTATGTATATAACGGTTCGGTAAATAAAGGACGTACTTTTACAGGTACTGCCGACGGTACGGCAGACAAGCCTATTATATTACGTTCGGAGAATCCCGATAATCCGGCGATAATACAGGGTCAGTCTATTGATAGTAATTATGGTCTGACGATTACTGGTGACTGGTGGAGAATACAGGATATTGTTGTCACGAATACGTCAAAAGGAATAATTATCGATAATTCAAATCATACGGAGATTACAGGTTGTGAAGTGTATAACACCGGTACGGAGGGCATACACATACGTGACGGAAGTTCAGATTGTATTATAAGCGATTGTAACGTACACGATACCGGATTAGTAAAAGCCGGTTACGGTGAGGGAATATATATCGGAAGTGCGAAAAGTACGACGGATTACGTACACGAATGCGATAATAACATCATACGGAACTGTACGATAGGTCCGGACGTATCGGCGGAATGTATAGATATAAAGGAATACACGACAGGTACAATAATAGAGTACTGTACTTTCGACGGCAAAGGCTGTACCGGTGAAAATTATGCAAAGGCGTTTGTAAACGTAAAGGGTAACGACTGTATAATAAGAAACTGTACAGGTTACCGTAACGACTGTGATAAAATTACACGTGCTTTTGAACAGAATGACGTCGTCGAGGGGTGGGGGCAGAATCTCACGATATACGGAAATACCGTACATATGGATACTGCTACAAATCCCGACGGTAAAAAAATGTACTTCCTGAGTGCGTGGGACTGTTCGTGTACGGTATGGGACAACTACATTTCATACGGTGGCGAACTCCTTTCAACTGACAATCCGGATGACCACTGGAAATATTACAATACAGAATATATTACCTATAATAAAGCCTTATGAGCAGGTTTTCGACATAAAAATAATACGGAGAGTATAATTTTAAACCGATTAGCCTTCAAATGTGAATAAAATGTAAACTTTCCGAAAAATAGTTGACTTTTTTGATTTGTTAATATAT
>JAIDCY010000073.1:0-2300 GCA_029055625.1 Ruminococcus sp.
CGGTTTTATTTTTTTGCCCGATTTATTACCGTTGTTAAATTTGTTTATTTTTTCAGGCTGTTTTCGGCATCGTCGCTGAATACCTTGGCAATGGTTTCAGCAGATGCGATTTTTGAACTGTATTCGAGGTGACTGTAAAAATCAGCAGTGATATTGAAAGTCGAATGACCAAGCCATTCCTGGATTGCTTTCATAGGTATACCGTTGGCAAGTAACAGACTTGCACATGAGTGTCTCAAATCGTGGAATCTGATGTGACGGAGATTATTGTTTGCAATCACAACCTTAAAATGCTGTGTTGTGTACTCAGGCGTTATGATTTTTCCACTGCTGTCTCTGCACACAAAGCCGTCAAATGTACGGTCAAATTTGTCTTTAAGAAGATTTGAGTAATACTGTTCAAGAAAAAACCTCTCTTTCAGCATCGCTTCAATGTGTGGGATAAGCGGAAGTGTCCTGACACTTGACTTTGTTTTAAGGTCTTCATCAACTACCAGTTCGTCACCGTGTTCACCCATTCTGTATATGAGTTTTCGGCGAATCGTGATTTTCTTTCTGTCGAAATCTATGCAGTCCCATTTCAGACCGAGTACCTCGCTTCTTCGCATTCCGTAATAGGCGGCTATATGTACAACCAGTTCGAGCCTGTCGCCCTTGAATGCTTTGAAAAGTTCAGCTAACTCCTCTGCATTGTAGAAATTTGCCTGAAACTTTTTCAGCTTTGGCAGTTCCGTTTTTTCAGACGGGTTATTTGGTATCCAGTCCATTTTTACGGCATACTTCAACGCCTTATGGATATTTGCGTGATAGTGCTTGATTGTGTTCGCTGTAATACCGCTGTTGTACTTGTCGTTGTAGAACTGCTGAATCTGTAAAGCCGTGATTTCATTCAGCATGAGATTCGGGTATTTTTCGTCAAAATATTCTGTCGTCTTGCGGATAACTTGTGTGTAACTTTTATAGGTAGTATCGGAAACCGTCGGTTTAATCATATTGAGCCAGTATGCGAGAAATTGTGTGAACGCAAACGTCGAACTTTTTGCAGATAACGCACGGTTGAGAAATTCCGCATTTTTGGTGTTCTTCTTTATTTTTTCCCTCGGTTTTGTAGCCTCGCCTGAACAGTAGTCCTCATAAAACTTAGTAACAAGTTCGTCGACTTTTTCGTTGAGGGCTTTTTTCGTGCATTTCACCGGCAGACCAGTTCCGACCCATCGTCTCTGACGTTTTCCGTTGTCGTCCTTGAAATCAAAGACAACGTAATACTTGTCTCTTTTTACGGAAACGATGTACTTAAAGGGCAGACTTGTTTTCATTTTTTCCTCCTTGCAGAAAAGAGGTAGAACACACTGTTGACATATACATTATACCATATCATAACAGATTTTTCAAGTATTTCTACCAACTTTCTTGAAATTTATTTGATTTTTATAAGCATCGTGCATTAACGGACGTACTTATTGTATGTTTTGCAGAACGTAATCTATAACCGTAATTTTGGCGACCTTGATTGCACGTCCGCACGGAATCTGCTTTAAAACTCCGCTTTTTACAAGCTGATACGCCTTAGTTCTGCCGATATTCAGCATTTTGCAGATGTCGTTTATTCCGACAATTTCAGGATAATTACTGAACATCAGGCTGTAAGCTGTGTTTACCGATATTTTATCTGACATAGAAAATCCTTTCCGTTTAACTCCTGTCGTCAAACAAGGAGGCGACACAGCGGAGATTATCCACCGTGCCGCAAAGGTGGTGTGTGTACAGACCGCCAGTCTGCCATTCGGAAGTCTGACCCCCTCTATATATATAACCGAGAAATTTGGCATTTTCCGCATAAAAAACGGCAATTTTTTTGAAAAACTCAGAAATTTTGTAGGACTGCACAAAAATCAGTTATTGTTTTCGTGCAATATGATATATTTTTTGAGTAACTCTTTAGCTTTGGTCAGCCGGTACTCAACCTTTTTGAAACTTATGTTATACTTTTCGGCAAGGGCTGACATTGATAATTTTCTGTCTGATAAGAAATAATCATGTATCAGATTGTACTCCAACGGAAATTTATCTTTCAGCAGAACAAGGGCATCGGAAAGGTACTCTAACCTTAAGTTCCATGTATTTTCTGCCTTGATAATCTCGGCGGTACGTGGTTCAGGAATATTGTTCAGAAAGGCATCATCGTCAATGTGAATCACACCGTGTGTCAGGTCTTTTTCCTCAAGATAATGCTCCTTGCGACACAGCTTGTTGTATTCACGTTCGATATTTTTCGGAACGTCATCACCGAAGTGTATGTA
>JAIDCY010000073.1:2400-4499 GCA_029055625.1 Ruminococcus sp.
TGATTAATCTGTTGTCATTCATTGATAAAATCCTGCCTTTCTGTGTGACGGGATTTTGTCAAATGAGCATGGTTAGTCCGTCATTCGGGAATCCCGTCTGACAACCAAACACTCAACAAATCTGATTGGTATTTTTACGGTGGCTGAGTAACTACTGCGCAGAAGTTCACCGTAAAGTTTCTTACACATACTATTATGCACTATATCGGCAAAAAAAGCAAATTCAAACCGTCCACATTTTGTTTACAGAACGTCAAGTGACTTTTTATTTTTCGGACTTCTTTTCAGTTAAAAAGGGTTTTTAAAGTATTGAATTTACTAGTATTACGAATGAAATATTTTTGCTAGCGACAACAAATTGTGGAGTGTTCACAAAAATTTTACAATTAGGTTTTCCCATGTACCGAAACGGCTCTGTCCTGAAATCGTCAGGCGGAGCTGTTTTATTTATGAACTTTTTGTAAACTTTTTCAAAATGTATGAGGAAAACCGCAAATTTTTCGGTATATAAGTAGAGGGGTATTTCAAAAGTAGCAAGCATGGTATCCTGTGGACACAAAAATTTTGCGTCCACCTGGATACTGCTTGTTAGGGATAACTCCCTAAGACCCTGATTTTTTTACAAAGTGAGATGATGAAATTGTCAGATGACAGCAGAAAAATTACAATAAAATTCCGTGTGAATGACGAAGAAAACAAACTGCTTGAAGAAAAATTTCTGCTGAGTAAATGCAGTTCAAAAAGTCAGTTTATGAGGGCAATGATTTTCAAAGGCTTTATCATAAAATTTGACGACAAAAAGCTGAAAAATATCAGCAGAAATATTGCAGGAATCGCATCAAATATCAATCAGATTGCTGTGCGTGTAAACTCGACCGGCAACATCTATGCAGAGGATATTTCACAAATTCAGAGGGATATAGATGAACTATGGCGACAACTAAGATATTTCCAATACGAGTTACAGAAGTTTCAGCAATAGCATATATCGCTGACGAAGAAAAAACCGATAACGGCAGACTGATTCATACATTCGGTTGCAACAAAAATCCGGTTCAGGCAAGCAAAGATTTTACACAAATTCGCCTTATGGGAACAGGAAAAAATGAGATACTTTCACAGCATTTTATACAGAGTTTTTCCCCTGGTGAGGTTACTCCGGACCAGGCTTTGAAAATCGGAATTGAACTCTGTGACAAATTCTTGAAAGGCGAATATCAGTATTATCTTGCCGTCCACCAGGACAAGGAACATATACATTTACATTGCATTTTCAATAACGTGAATATGTTTGACGGACATACTTTTGAAACTCATGCTGACCAAGGTGATAAAAAGCATCGCAAGTGGGTAAACTTACGGAATTTATCTGATGAAATCTGCAAAAATCATGGACTTTCAGTTATAACAAATCCCGAAAAAAACAAAGGAAAATCGCACTATGAATGGGATATGAACCGGCAGAATTTATCGTGGAAAGCAAAGCTGAAATTTGCGATTGACCAGGTTGTAAAAGAGAGCGACGACTTTGAAGATTTTCTGAAAAAATGCAGACTTCATAACATTGAAGTCGTGTACAATCCGAAACACGTCATTGACCTGAAATTCCGACTTGACGGACAAAAGAAATTCACCCGTGCGAGAACGCTCGGCTGGTACTATGAAAGCAAACAGATTGCCCGAAGAATAGCTATGTACAAGGGTGTTATAACATATATTCCGAAAACCGATATTATACGCACCGATACCGACAAAATGCAGTTTTCGTCCGGTCTGGAACGGTGGGCAGACATCAAAAATATGCAGGAGGCATCACGGGTTATCAATATTCTGACGAAGTACAAAATCGAGAATAACGAACATCTGGAAAGCGTTGCATTGACGGATTATTCAAAAATCGGAGCGTTGTCGGAGGAGTTAAACTCGCTGAATACGCAGATTGAGGATTTGTCGCTGAAGATAAAAACTGCCCGAAAAATTCAGAAATACAAGTCCATTACGGACGAACTGAAAACGCTTTCCGGACGTAAGAAATCTAAGTTTGAGAAAGAGCATCAGGCTGAAATTTCCGGATATAATCAGGCGGTAAAACAGATGAA
>JAIDCY010000074.1 GCA_029055625.1 Ruminococcus sp.
ATCTTATACATATTGTGTTAATTTTATACAATGTAAGATTTAAATAAAAATTATCAAAATATTTAACATTATATGTTCAGGAGGTGATATGATTGGAAATTAAGGAAACTACGGATAACAACAAAAGTTTATTAACGTTTGATGAAGTTTATAAAAAGTACTACAGGCAGATTCTGGCATATTTTATAAAACATATCGGCAATCAGGAAGAAGCAGAAGATTTGACTTCTGAAGTATTTATGTATTGTTATAAGAATTTTGATAAATATGATGTTAAAAAAGCATCTGTTTCTACATGGATATATCTGATAGCTAAAAGCCGGTTCTGTAATTATCTGCGTGACAGAAAGGTAAATGATAACATTGACGATTATACTGACCTTGTTGATTATTCCGCTGTTGATGTAGATAAAGCTTTGTATCTTGAAGAAATGAGAAAACAATTGAATAATGCACTTAATAGTCTTACTGAAAGACAACGGCTTATTGTGATACTTAAATATTTTCAGGAAAAAAGTGCAGAAGAAATAGCGCTGATACTTAATACAAATGCAAATAATATCCGGGTGCAATTATCTAAAGCATTGAAAAGTATGAAAAAGAACGGGAATTGGAGTTGATTTGAAATGGCGGATTTATACAGAAAAGCATCTCTGGAAAGAATGTCTTCACCTGAGCAACTGGACAAAACTTTAAAAATTACAAGTCCTCTTTCATGGCTTGCACTGCTTGGAGTAACTATAATAATAATTGCAACAATAATATGGTCAGTTTTCGGCACTATACCAGAAACAATTACCACAAATGGAATAATTGTATCTCCGGTGAGTACTAATTCTGTTTATACGGAAGAACCGGGAATAGTAACTGCGGTATACGTTTCGGCAGGTGATGAACTGCATCTCGGAGACGCCATAATGGAAATACAGACAAACAGAGGAAACAACCTGAAAATTATTTCCGACCAGGTGGGAAGCGTTTCTGAAGTTCTTTATAGTGTCGGAAAAAATGTCAATCAGAACTCTGAAGTAGTAAGAATATCCCCTGCTGTTTACGGAAATCAGGTTGTAATGTGTTATGTTCCGCTGTCAGATGTCAAGAAACTTGAAAGAGGAATGTTAGTATATGTATACTTGGCATCTGCTGACAGCCAGGCTTACGGACACATGGAAGCACGGGTTATCAATATTGACGCAAAAGCAACGTCTTCATCAAGTATGACATATATTCTCGGTTCAGATAACAGTTTATCAAATACATTTCTTGCCGGAGGTGCTGTTACAGCGGTGGCTTGTGAACTTTATCCAAGCAATACAACAGAAAACGGCTATTACTGGTCTAATCCGAAAGGCGGTAATGTAGATGTATCAAACGGTTCTCTTTGTACATCAAAATTTATTATAAAACGAATAGCACCGATTTCCAAGCTCTTTGCAAAAATTGATGAAATATGGGGAGGGTAAACAATGAAAAATTATGTCCGAACGCCGACTATTTATCAGATGGAAGCCACTGAATGCGGTGCTGCCTCACTGGCTATGATTTTCGCATATTTCGGGAAAAATATTCCATTGGAACAGATGCGTATTGAAACCGGCGTTTCAAGAGACGGTAGCAATATGAAAAATATCATGCGTGCTGCAAAAAAATATGGTCTTGAATGTCACGGTTACCGTAAAGAACCTTCTGAATTAAGAAAATTAAATCCGCCATGTATTATTCACTGGAATTTTAATCATTTTGTGGTTTTTGAAGGATTCAAAGGAAAATATGCATACATAAATGACCCGGCAGTTGGTCGCCGGAAACTTACCGGCGAAGAACTTGACGAGTCTTTTACCGGTATTGTTCTTACATTTAAAAAAACAGACAGCTTTTTAAAGGAAAGAAAAAAGAATACTTTTTTTTCTGCCGTCAGAAATCGTTTAAAAGGAAAATATTCTGTTATATTCAAGTTGCTTTATATCGGATTTTTACTTGTATTTCCCGGGCTTGTTCTGCCTGTGCTGTCGCAGGTATTCATTGATGATGTACTTTGCAGAGGCTATAATGACTGGCTTGTAAAGATAATTTTATTTATGGGAGCTTGTCTGATTTTAAAAATCGGACTCAGCTATTACAGAAGTCTTGTTCTTCAGAAACTTAAAAGTAAAATGGTGCTTGTTTCGTGTCATGAGTTTCTCCGGCATATGTTCCGGCTACCTATAAGTTTTTTCGACCAAAGGCATATAGGAGACCTTGTCAGCAGAGTGCAGAATAACAGTGATATAAATGAATTTCTTGCCGGTGACTTTGCCGAAACCATTCTGAATATTTTTATTGCTGGTTTTTATCTTGTTATTCTTTTCTTATATAGTCCTTTAATGACCTGCATAGGAATAGTACAGGTTGTAATTTCACTTGTTGTTATTGCAATAAGTAATAAAACTGTTGCAAGTTCAACTATCAAGTTACAGATGACAGGCGGTAAACTTTACAGTGCAGTTACGGGCGGAATTAATATTACAGATACTATCAAGGCTTCCGGAATAGAAGAACAATACAGTGAAAGGGTTATGGGATATCAGGCAAATAATACGTCTCTTTCGCAGAAACTGAACCTCTTTCAGCAGATGGTCGGAATTATTCCGGAAGGTGCAAATAATATTTCCAATGTACTTCTGATGATGTTTGGCGGTATTCTTGTTATTAGGGGTCAGATGACAATGGGTATGCTTGTGGCTTTCAATTCTCTTTTTGGTTCTTTTTGCCAACCTGTAAATTCACTTATAGGATTTATAAAAAGTCTGCAGACCCTTAAATCAAATATAAAGAGAGTTGAAGACGTTGAAAATTATAAGCAGGATATTGATTTTACAAGAAAAACAAGTAATGAAAAAGTTTTACATAAGCTTAACGGAAATATTGAACTGAAAGATGTATCATTTGGTTACAGTACCTTGAAACCTGCACTGATTGAAAACTTCAGTTTCAGATTAAATCCGGGCGAAACAGTTGCTTTTGTCGGGGCATCAGGCTGTGGAAAGTCTACAATATCAAAAGTTATAAGTGGTCTTTATAAGCCATGGTCCGGTGATATTCTGCTTGACGGTATAAATATGAAATCTATATCCAGAAGTATTTTAAGTGCAAGTATAGCCACCGTCAGCCAGAATATTACATTATTTTCCGGTTCTGTACGAAATAATATTACAATGTGGAACAATGCCGTTCTGGAAGATGATATGATTGAAGCCGCTAAAGATGCCTGTATTCATGATTTTATTATACAGCAACCAGGAGGTTATGATTATGTTTTGTCAGAAAATGCATCAAATCTTTCCGGCGGTCAGCGTCAGAGACTGGAGATTGCACGTGCATTAGCTACAAATCCTTCCATACTGATTATGGACGAAGCAACGAGTGCTCTTGACCCGATTGTTGAAAAGCAGATTATGGATAATCTGCGTCGTCGTGGATGTACCTGCATTATTATTGCTCATCGTCTGAGTACAATACGTGACTGCAACGAGATTATAGTAATGCAGAACGGTCATATTATTCAGCGTGGAACTCATACATCAATGATTAATGAAGACGGTTACTATAAAGCATTTATTCAGAATAATTAATGAAGGAGATGGCAGATGGATAATAAGATTATAACGCTTACAAGTACTGATTCTTTCTATACGCATAACAAAGACGATGCATTACGGGTTGTTGAAGGAACAGCACTTGTATATATCGTTCCATGGAATCAGAATGACGGAACAGCAGGACGTAAGGAACTTATAGGTGAAATTGAAACGGGGAAAATGATACCGACTTTTGCATGGCGTGATATTGATTATAAGGAATGGCGGTTTGCGATTATTTCAAAAGAGGGAACTCTGAAACTGGAAATTATGGAAAAATTATGTACTAATGTTCTTAAGAGGCGTTTTTTACAGAATATTAAATCAATATCACAACAGGAAAGCTATGAGACAAGCCTGATAGAATTTTATAATCGCCGTCAGCTTATGGACGAAGTGTTTATACAGCGTGGAAGGGAAAGCTCAGCCGATTTATATGACAGGTCTGCAAATGTAATAAAGAAAACGCTTGAAGGTGAGCAGGCAGGCGAAATTATCGGAAAAAATAAAATTTATAAAGTTATGCACTGGGCGTGCCGGAAGAAAAAACTTGATTTATCGTCAGCTGAACATATAATGGTGGCTTGCGGAGATAATCCGACAGTTCCGGATATTGCAAGACTTTCAAATCTTATCTGTCGTTCAGTTGTTCTTGAACCTGACTGGTATCATTCTGATTGTGGAATCATTATCGGAAATATCAATAAAGAACCAGTTGCGTGTGTTCCGAAAAATCATAACAGTTATCTGATATATACATCAGACGGCAGGATACGGAAACTTGATTCAAAGATTGCACGTGATATTAATCCAAAGGCTTTTTGTATCGGAAGAGCACTCCCACAGACACAAATCACAAAAAAGATTCTTTTTGATTTTGCAATGAAGTCTGTTACTGTTACAGACATAGCATACATAGTTATTCTTGGACTTTTTGGGGCATTGATTGGAATTTTAATTCCCACACTTAATCAGAAGGTCTATGATGATTATATACCATTGGGCGAATATGGAATTTTAGTTCAGATGTGTATATTTATCGGAACATTTATGATTGGCAATCTGTTATTTTCGCTTGTCAGGAAACTGTTTGAATTCAGAGTTTCCTGTCATATTGCCTGTGATTTTCAGAACGCCTTATATCTGCGTGTTTTTCAGCTACCTGAAAGTTTCTTCCGCAATTATGACAGTGCAGACCTTGCCCAGAGGCTTATCGGAGCTGAACAAATGGTAAATCAGTTTATAACAACGGTTCTTGTCACGGGATTTTCTACAATATTTTCTTTGGTTTATCTGTTCAGAATGATTTCATATTCCGGAAAACTTACGATTGCCGGTTTGGTTATGGTGCTTGTATATTCTGTTATTGTATATGCATTAAACAGCCGTTCTTTATGGTATGAGAAAAAAATAATGGAAACTGACGGAAAAGCATTATCTAAATTGTATCAATATCTTAACGGTATCGAAAAAGTCCGTATGGCAGAAGTGGAAGAAAGATTTATTCTGGAACATCTGAAACCTTTTTCAGAAAAACAGATGTATTCTATAAGACAAAACCGCATATCTTCCGTCTGTTCAATTATGATTGAAATTGCAACATATATATTTTCCATGGTCTTGTATTTTGTAATAGTCAGAAAAAATATAAAAGTTTCAACAGGAAATTTTATCGCATTTAACAGTGCTTTCGGAACTCTTGCGTCGTCAATGCTTGAATTGACCAACGGTATTATGACTATCCGCCGGTTAAAAACGATGTATCAGCGACTGAAACCGGTTTTGGATACAGAGCCTGAAAATGAAGAAGGTAAGGAAATTGTAACTTCTGTTTCGGGAGGAATCAGACTGGATGATGTGTCATTTTCATATAAAACAGGGGAAAAACAGGTTCTGAATCATTTTTCTATGGAAATCAGACCAAAGGAATATGTTGCAATTGTAGGACCATCAGGTTGCGGAAAATCCACATTGTTGAAGTTGATGCTGGGCTTTGAAAAGCCCACTTCGGGCAGTGTGTTTTATGACAACAAAAATCTTACAGACCTTGATAAACATTCATTCCGCCGGAAACTGGGCGTTGTACTTCAGAACGGTAAGCTGATAAGCGGAAGCATTAAAGATAATATTACTATTACAGCACCGGGTGCAACTCTGAAAGACATAAACTCTGTAATAAATGCTGTTGGTCTTAAAGATGATATTGCCAATATGCCAATGGGAATCAATACTGTTTTAAGTGAATCAGGCGGTACTATTTCCGGTGGTCAGCAACAAAGAATATTGATTGCAAGAGCAATTATGAATCATCCCGCTATTCTGTTTTTTGACGAAGCAACAAGTGCATTGGATAATCTGACTCAGACCAGAGTGTGCGAACATCTGGACACTATGAACGTTACAAGAGTTGTAATTGCACACCGTTTAAGTACAATAAAAAACTGTGACAGAATTATTGTTGTCAAAGACGGAAGAGTTACTGAAGAAGGCACTTATGATTCGTTGATGGAAACCAGAGGTCTTTTTTATCAGATGGCAAGCCGACAACTTACTGAGGAGTGAATCAATTAAATGTTAATTAAAAGAGAAACTGTTAATGATACAACTACTTTTTATTCTGATGATAAAAAGATATTCTGGATGAAAGAAACATTAGAAAAGAAAGTTGTTACAGTTATAATCGGTGGTGATTTAATCAGCGAGACAATATATGAATTTTCCGATGAAATGATGGCATTTGTTTCAGTAGGAGTAGACACAATTATATTA
>JAIDCY010000075.1:0-5201 GCA_029055625.1 Ruminococcus sp.
ATATAATAAAATGTATCACAAAATTCTCTGTAGGTGCAGACTTTTCAGGGGGGAATCTTTTTGAAAAAATGTATTATTAAAATGCCCTCGTACACCTATGTTATTAAAGGTGAAAAATTATTGAAATCAAGAGGGTATCCATGTGAGATAAGAAGAAATGAATCAACTTCAAAGGAAGGTTGCGGATATTCACTGCACGTTTTTACTGACTGTCAGAAAGTCGTTCCGATACTTGAAAAATATTCCGTTCCGTATGCTGTCAGGGAATATGGGGGTGAATGATGTTAATAAATTTCGACAACGCCGCAACTACTTTCCCTAAACCCGAAACAGTACGTAAAACCGCTCTTGACGCTATCGAAAATTTCGGAGGTAATGCGGGAAGAGGCGGTCACTTACTCGCTATGAAGACTTCCGAAGCCGTATTCTCCGCACGGCAGACAGTCGCCGGTTTTTTCGGTGTTGAACCCGAAAACGTTGTGTTTACCATGAACTGCACGCAGGCTATGAATATGGCGATACAGGGTATAATGTCGGGTGGCGGACATATGATTATAAGTGGTATGGAACATAATTCTTCAGCACGTCCGGCTGCGGAACTCGCCCGTAATAAAAAAATAACACTCTCTGTGGCTCAGGTATATCCCGATGACCGCCGGACTGTTGAAAGTTTCCGTTCACTGATTCACAAGGACACCAAAGCAATAGTATGTACCATAGCAAGCAACGTTACCGGTCAGATTTTACCATACAGGGAAATTGCGGAAATCTGCAGGAAAAAAAATATCTGTTTTATCGCAGATGGTGCTCAGGCTTGCGGTGTATTGGATATAAAAATGTCGGACGGTATAAATATTTTATGCACCGCCGGTCATAAGGGCTTATACGGTATCACCGGAACAGGTCTTCTTATATCTGACGGAAAATACAGAATCAGACCTATTATTCAGGGTGGTACGGGTAGCGTATCGTCAAGCCTGTATCAACCCGATTTTCTGCCGGACAGTCTCGAAAGTGGTACGCTGAACATCACCGGTATCATGACGATAAAAGCCGGTATCGAATTTATCCGGAAAACAGGTATTAAAAAAATTTTCACACATGAAGATAAAATATGCCGTACTTTTATTAACTCCTTACGCAATGACAAAGACATCATTATATACAGAAATCCGGAATCTTCATACGTTCCCATTGTATCTTTTAACGTGAAAGGAATACTGCCCGAAAAGTTAGCGGATATTCTCGCCGGATACGGTTACTGTCTGAGGGCAGGCTATCACTGCTCCGTGCTCGCACATACTCAACTCGGTACGGAAAACGGTACAATACGCTTTGCTCCTTCGATTTTCAGCCGTGAAAGTGATGCTTTAAAACTCGCCGAACTTGTCAGAATGATAACAGTTTCAGAAAAATCACACAAAACTATTGAAATTATCTGAATTTGTGGTACAATAATAATATAGGTATGCACATACAGAAATCAACAGAGGGCTCTGCCCTCTTTACATAACTAACAAGGAGGTGGGCTTATGAAATTCCATGACATAACCGACGCTTTTCTAAGTATTCTCAGCACTCTTGAATTTAAAGATTTTATTGATATGGGTATTCTTGCCTACATAATATATATAGCCCTGAAACTTATCCGTGAAACCCGTGCTGGTCAGCTGGTGAAGGGTATAATGTTTCTTGTGGGAGCTTATTTTTTAAGTAAATATCTTAAACTTAAAGTAATAGAATACCTGCTGAAGGGTACGCTTGATATAGGGCTTATCGCAATGATTATCCTGTTCCAGCCGGAATTACGCAGGGCATTGGAAAAATTCGGACGTGCCAAACTGGATATACTCAGCTTTGGTTTCGGACAAGGTTCAGACAGCCTTACGAAAAAATGGGAATCCGCTATTGATGCTATCTGCGATTCCTGCGTTGAACTTTCCGCAACCTGTACCGGTGCGTTAATAGTAGTGGAAAGACAGGTTAAACTCGGTGAACAGATTGAAACAGGAACTATTATGAACGCTCTGCCGAGTAAAGAAGTTTTCGGAAATATTTTCTATCCTAAAACGCCGTTACATGACGGTGCGGTAATAATGCGTGATGGAATAATACTTGCGGCGGCGTGTTTTCTTCCGAAACCGCAGAATGATGCGATAATAAATAAAAAACTCGGTTCACGACATCGTGCGGCAATAGGCATGAGCGAAAATTCAGACGCCGTAATAATAGTAGTCTCTGAAGAAACCGGACAAATTTCAGTAGCTATGAACGGCGTACTTACCCGTGACTATACTAGAGAAAAATTAAAAAACCTGCTCTATCAGACCGTGACAGATAATAAAAATCACTCCGATAATGAAAGGAGCAAGGAAGAATGAAATTCACTGATACTATACGCAGAATTTTCAACCGGAAAAGTCAGACAAATTTTTCACTTGCAATATATTCCGTATTTATTGCGGTTTTTGTATGGTTTGCGGTATCGCTTACACTCTATCCGTCCGTACCTAAAACTATTGATAAAGTAACTCTTGACCTCGCAATAGGAAGTACCGCCACTTCCGACAGCACGTTAAGTGTTATTTCATGCAACATACAGGACGTTAAAGTAAAAGTAATCGGAAGCCGTACACAGATTGCCAACATCGACAGCGACACTATTTCTGCATACGTCGATACTGACAACGTATATTCAACCGGCAAGAAAAATTTACCTATAAAGGTACGGAGTACAAACGGTATAGACTTTGAAGTATCTTCCATTGACCCACCAACCGCTGAAGTAGTTTTTGATAAATACGAATCCGTACAGTTTCCGGTACAGCCGAAAATTCCTAATGTAAAATTCGATAATAATAAAACCATGAACTCAAATGAATTTTCCTGTGAACCTAATATCGTTACTATAACAGGTCCTTCTTCACAGATAAATAAAATAAGTAATGTTTATGCGGTATCGAACCGTGAGATGACCCTTGATTCCTCTCACGCCCTCAGCAGTGACGAAATTCAGCTTTTTTCCGAAGACAATACTATTATTGACCCGTCTTCCGTAAGTTTTGATACAACCAATTTTCTTATAAATATACCAGTCCTGACCGTAAAGGAAGTTGGCGTATATGTGCAGATTCTGAACGCTCCACCCAGTTTTGACCAGAATGCACTTAATCTGAAAGTATCTACTGATAAAATAAAAATTGCCTCAAAAAACAGCCAGACGGAAATTCCGGACAAACTGGAAATAGGTAAAATTACGCTAAGCGATATAACCCCCGATTTTTCAAAGACTTTTAATTTAAGTGATGTGCTTGAACCACAGAACTGTATAAATATGTCAGATACCACAAGTATAACAGTTTCTGTCGATTCCGAAAATATAGAAACAAAATCAATCACTCTTGACCAGAGCAGGATTAATATAAGCAACGCCCCTGACGAATACGATTACAGAGTAATAACACAAAGTCTTAACCTCGAAATCGTCGGTGATGCGGAAACGATAGAAAAAGTAACTCCTAATGACATAGTAGCTGACGTAAACCTGCTCAATGCAAGTATCACCGAAGACCAGTTCACATATGACGTAATATTCTCGTGTCCGAAATACGATAACGTATGGGCTATCACGAATTACAAGGTATCAATACAGCGTACACCGAAAGAAACCACTACTTTTACAAATACTATCGAACTTACACAGACTACAACCGTTGAACCGGAAACAGATACAGAATAAATAATCTGATATAATTTTATCAGATAAATATATAAAAAAAAGAAAGGCTATAGAAAAAATGAAATCAGGAAAAATTCTATGTACATTTATTACCGCTCTGCTGTGCGTTTCTGCCGTATCATGTGGCGATACTCCGGAAGAATCAGCAGAAAATCCGGTATCTTCCGTATCGGAAACAGAACCGGAAACTACTACAGAATCCGTTACGGAAACCGTTACTCAACCGGAAGAAACAACTGAAACTCCGGAAGAATCAGAACCCGATACACAGGCAGATACTTCCGGAAATGTTTCCGCATATGGTACAACTGCCGACATCTCACAGTATATAGACGATACCGCAATAAATCCGCCTTTATGGAAAGTTACTGACCCTGAAACTAACAACGAACTTTACGTAATGGGTACTATCCACGTACTGCCTGCCGGTTTTGATGGTCTGCCGGATTATATCGCAGATATTTACGAAAATTCCGACGGTGTGGCGGTAGAGTACGACATAACACAGCTTACAAGTGACATAAGAGCATTACTGACCTATCAACAGGCTTTTGTCTATGATGATGGTACAACTATTCAGGAACATATTTCAGATACAACCTATCAGAAAGCTAAATCTTATTTTGAAAGTATCGGGGCTTACTCGGAGGAACTTGACCAGTTTTCCGCCGGATACTGGTATAATCAGCTTGAAAATCTTATGATACTACGCCTTGAAAATCTCAGCACGGACGGTATAGATTCACAGGCTATTGCATTGGCTCAGAAAGACGGAAAAGAAGTAGTAAGCATTGAAACTCTCGAAACTCAGACAAATGCCCTCGACAGTATGAGCGACGAACTTATAGATTACGTTATGTCTGAAATGCTTGACGATATGGACGATATAGACGATTATGCGGAAGAACTCGCAGAACTCTATAATTTATGGGCGGTCGGCGACGTTGACCCTATGTTATCGGAAGAACTTGATGAACTCGACGAACTCCCTGACGATTTAAAGGACGATTACGAAAGTTACATGGATATAATGCTTTTCAACAGAAATCAGGGTATGGCGGAAAAAGCTTCCGAATTTCTGAAAGACGGTAAAAACTATCTGTTTATGGTAGGTTCTGCACATTACGCCGGTGACAAGGGCGTTGATGATATTCTTTCCGATATGGGCTATATGGTGGAAAAAATCCAGTAAAAAATATTACGGGAACTGCATAAAAAACAGTCCCCGTATTTTTTTAGTTATAATATATTCTTATTCTTTAACAGTAACTTTTATATCCACTCTTACAGCCGGATTATCAACACTTGTTACCGTAACCGTACACGTTCCGGCGGAAATTGCGGTTACATTTCCCCAGCCGTCTACTACTGCAACAGCCGGATTTGAAGAAGTCCATATTTCGTCTTTATTTGCGACGGTTGCCGGTAACATCGTGACGTATGATATATCAGACTGTCCTTT
>JAIDCY010000075.1:5301-29479 GCA_029055625.1 Ruminococcus sp.
ATTTGCGACGGTTGCCGGTAACATCGTGACGTATGATATATCAGACTGTCCTTTATTCAGATTCATTTCATATTTTGAAAGTCTTATTTCCGTTATCTTGCCTGATGTCGCATTATCTGTAACAGTTACCTTTATATCCGCCTTGACAGCCGGATTATCCTCACTTGTAACAGTTATTGTACACGTACCGGCGGAAACTCCCGTAACGTATCCCCACTTATCAACGGTGGCAACATTCGGATTTGAAGAAGTCCATATTTCACCCTGATTTGCAACGGTTGCCGGTAACATCGTGACGTATGAAATATCAGACTGTCCTTTGTTAAGATTCATTTCATATTTTGATAAAGTTATTGATGTTATATTGTTTGTGGTTGTTGTAGTATTCTTAACAGTTACTTTTATATCTGCCTTGACACCTGGATTATCCACGCTTGCAACGGTTACCGTACAAGTACCCTCACCGATTGCCATTACATTTCCCCATTTGTCAACCGTCGCAACGTTTTCATTGGAACTTGTCCATATTTCGTCTTTATTTGCGACGCTCTCCGGTAACATTGTAACGTATGATATATCACGTTCACCTGTTTTAAGATTCATTTCATATTTTGAAAGTTTTATTTCCGTTATCTTGTCTGATGTTGCATTATCCGTAACAGTTACTTTTATATCCGCCTTGACACTCGGATTATCCTCACTTGCAACCGTTACCGTACACGTTCCGGCAGATACTGCGGTTACATTTCCCCACTTATCGACGGTGGCAATTTTTTCATCTGAACTTGTCCAGATTTCCTCTTTATTTGCGATGCTTTCCGGTAACATTGTAACGTATGATATATCACGCTGACCGGGTTTAAGATTCATTTCATATTTTGAAAGTTTTATTTCCGTTATCTTGTCTGATACTGTAGTATTATCTTTTACCGTTACTTTTATTTCCGCCTTTACTGCCGGATTATCCACACTTGACACCGTAACAGTACACGTACCCTCGCCGATTGCTATTACATTACCCCATTTGTCAACTGTAGCAATGTTTTCATCTGAACTTGTCCATAATTCGTCCTTATTTGCGACTTCTTCCGGTAACATCGTAACGTATGAAATATCCGTCTGTCCCTTAGTAAGATTCATCTCATACTTGGAGAGTTTTATTTCCGCAATTTTTCCGTCCGGTGCGGTAGTGGACGTTGTTGTAGTAGTATCTGTATCAGAAGATATTGTAGTAGTTGTTGTGGTAGTTGTAGTAGTGGTTGTTGTGGTGGTGGTAGTCTGTACCGGTGGAGTGGTTGTTGTAGTAGTCGGAACTTCCGCCGTATTGATTGATGCTGTATATCCGGAAAGTGTCGTAACAGCAGTAATTTCTGTAGTAGTTGTTGTCTGTGTGGTAGTGGTTGTAGTAGTGGTTGTGTCGGAAGCGGGTGTATCAGGTATTCCCATCCACTTCTCAAAAGTAAACGTGCCACCGATAGATTTATATGCGTAATAAGAAAGTACTAACGCCGCATCTACGGAATCTATAAGATTATCCCCGTTTACGTCCGCTGATTTTTTCTGCTCATCCGTAAGTACTCCAGTACCATTTGTGGAACGGAATGCGTATTCTGTAAGTATCATTGTAGCATCTATCGCATTTATAAGACCGTCATTATTTACGTCGCCTAAACTTGATACAGCAGTATCCGCACTTACCGCATATGTATTTTTTACGCTTGTGTAGTCATTAACTGCCAGTATACTTAGACTGAGTGCCATTGACATCGCCAGTATTTTTTTTAAGTTCATTGTAATCCCTCTCTGTTCGTTATTACCATAATGTACATCATTATGGTTAAGTAATATTATACCATAATTTTTTATGAATTAAAAGCATTTTCAGAAATTTTTGACATATTGTATAAAAAAACATGGTTAATTTTGTGCTATTATATGATATAATAATTATTTCCGGAAATATATTGAAAACCGCAGTCTGAAAAAACTGCGGTTCTGTAACTATTTTATATTCCAGATGTTTTCTGCATAATCGGCAATGGTTCGGTCGGAGCTGAATTTTCCGGCATTACACATATTCAACCACTGTTTTTTAGCAAATCCTAATCTGTCGGAACTGTAATCGCTGTTTGATTTTAATTTTGTCTCAACATAGCTTACGAGGTCACCGAGCAGGTAATAATGGTCTGGTGCGTGCCAGCTTGCACCGTCGAGAAGTGAAGTATAAAGTTCCCTGAAATCACCTGTGCCACCGTCGGAAACTGTACCGTCAATCAGTGAAGAAACTACTTTCTTAATCATCGGATTTTCAGCGAATACTTTTCTGCTGTCATATTCCGGTACTATCTCTTCGAGTTCCTCAACTTTTGCTCCGAAAATGTAGTTGTTTTCCTCTCCGGCTTCCTGTACTATCTCGATATTCGCACCGTCATACGTTCCGAGTGTTACCGCACCGTTCAGCATGAGTTTCATATTTCCCGTACCGCTTGCCTCCGTACCGGCTGTTGAAATCTGTTCCGATATATCCGCACCTGCAACGAGCTTTTCCGCATAAGATACGTTATAATTCTGTACGAACACCACTTTAATTAAATCTTTTGTTTCAGGGTCAGCAGATACTATTTTTCCGATTTCGTTTATATATTTTATTATAGCTTTCGCACGTCTGTAACCTGGTGCGGATTTCGCCCCGAATATAAACGTCGTCGGTGTGAAGTCTTTTATTGTACCGTCCTTTATGCCGTAATATATCCACAAAATCGAGAACGCATTCAGAAGCTGGCGTTTGTACTCGTGCAGTCTCTTTATCTGAATATCAAAAATTGATTCCGGATTTACTGTCACGCCGTCGTGTGCCTCTATGAACTCCGCAAGCTGATTTTTCTTCGTCTGCTTTATCGTTACGAACTTATTTAAAATTTCCTCATCATCTGCGTACTTCTCAAGTTCTTTCAGCATATCGAGATTTATTACCCACTCATCAGTACCGAGCAGGTCAGTAATCAGTCCGGAAAGTTCCATATTACAAAGTGCTAACCAACGGCGTTGTGTGATACCGTTTGTCTCGTTGCGGAATCTCTCCGGATAAAGTCCGTACCAGTCGGCAAGTACCGTATCTTTCAGTATCTGCGTATGAATTTCCGCTACTCCGTTTATATGACTGGATGCGTAACAAGCCATATCCGCCATGTGGATGAGTTCGCCCTTGATAATTTTCATCTCGTTTATTTTCGATTTCTCAACGCCTTTATTATACAGTTCCGCAATGAGTGCCTCATTAATCTGTATGATTATGGCGTAGATTCTCGGCAGTACTTCCTCAACAAGTCCAACCCACCACTTTTCAAGTGCTTCCTGCATGACCGTATGATTCGTATAATTAAACACTTTTTTTGCGATTTCAAGGGCTTTATCGAATGTATAACCTTCAATGTCTACAAGCTGTCTGATAAGTTCGGGTATCGAGATTACAGGGTGCGTATCGTTTAACTGTATTGAAACATAATCCGCAAGATTTTCGAGTGTTCCGTGATTTGCCTTGTGTTTCTTCAGAATATCCGTCAGGGATGCACAGCTGAAGAAATACTGCTGTTTCAGGCGTAATTTCTTGCCCTCGTTCGTATCATCATTGGGATACAGTACCCTTGAAATGTCTTCGGCGTATATTTTTTCTTTCGACGCTTCAAGATAATTCTGTCTGTTGAAAGTATCAAAATCAAACTCCTTGACAGGTTCTGACTGCCATAATCTCAATGTGCCGACGTTTTCCGTTTTACAGCCAAATATCGGCATATCATAAGGTACTGCCTTTACCGTCTGACCGTTATAATTTATCATTACCGTATCTTCTTCACATCTCTTTGACCAGCAATCACCGTATTTTGTCCAGTCGTCTATATCCTCACACTGACAGCCATCTACTATCGACTGCTTGAAAAGTCCGTACTTATACCGTATACCGTATCCGTCGAGTGGTAAGCCGAGGGTTGAAGCACTGTCGAGAAAACAAGCCGCTAATCTGCCAAGTCCACCGTTACCAAGTGCGGAATCCTCTATCACTTCGAGGTCTGCAAGCGATATTCCCAGTTCTGAAAAAATTTCCTGTACATCGTCGTAAATTCCGAGGCACAGCAGATTATTATATACCGCACGTCCTACAAGAAATTCCATCGACAAATAGCCTGCTCTCCTCTTTGAAAGGTGTTCCTGACGGCTTGTATTCCAGCGGTCTGAATACATTTCCATGACGGTATCACCAAGGGCGTTATGAATTTCCTGCGGTGTCGCTGATTTTATATCTTTCGGCAGTCTGCCCGTGAATTTTTCCATAAAAATTTTTTTATCCATTGGTTTTTTATCCTCCCGTATTATTTTTATCTGTTATATAATTTATTTAACTTCTTTATTTTCTTTGCGAGTTTCGGGGTAAAATCGCTTTCTTTCGTCCGGAACTGCCAGTTGCCACCGAGTACTGACGGTGTATTCATTCTTCCGGTACTGTCGCAATCAAGAAAATCCTGTATCTGTGCAACCGCTATTTTTGCGATACTCCCCCACGTACTCCGTATTACCGCCTCCGGAATATCCTTCTTCTTTCTTACGTTCAGGTACTTCTTCGCAAATTTCAAACTCTCCGGCGACATACTTTCAACCCATCCGATTAATGTTTCATTATCGTGTGTACCGGTATACGCCATACAGTTTGTACTTTCAAAATTATGCGGTAAGTGTTCATTTTCGCCGTTATCGAAGCCGAACTGTAGTACTTTCATTCCCGGATATCCGCAACTGTCAAGCAATTTTCTGACCTCAGGCGTTATGAATCCTAAATCTTCCGCTATTATATTAAGTCTGCCTAATTTTTCCTCCGTCATGCGGAAAAGTTCGTAATCAGGTCCTTTTTTCCATTCGCCTACTGTCGCATCCTCGTTACCGTATGGAATTGTATAATAACTTTCAAAGCCACGGAAGTGGTCTATCCTCACTATATCATACAGCTCCGACGCATTTTTTATACGGTTTATCCACCATACATAACCGGTTTTTTTATGATAATCCCAGTCATAAAGCGGATTGCCCCACAGCTGACCGGTTGGCGAAAAATCATCAGGCGGACACCCTGCAACTGATACCGGCATATGTTTCTTGTCAAGCTGAAACAGTTTAGGTGATGCCCAGACTTCTACGCTGTCCAGTGCACAGTATATAGGTATATCGCCGATAATCTCGATACCGTTTGAGTTTGCGTAATTTTTTAACTCCGTCCACTGGCGATAAAATAAAAACTGTACAAACTTAAAGAAATTTATATCTTTCTTCAGCAACTTTTTCTCCTCTGATACCGCTTTTGTACGGTGCAGTGCTATATCTTCCTCCCACTCATACCACGCTTTACCGTCGTTCTTGAATTTCAACGCCATAAATAATGCGTACTCACTCAGCCATGACTTATTTTTTTCACAGAATTTCTTGTAATCCGGAAATTTAGCCGGTCTGAATCTCGTATGGGCTATCCGGAGAACGTCAAAACAGTGTTCATAAATATTGCTGTAATCTACTTTATCCGGTATCGTCTCCCAGTCGAATGACGTATATTCATGTTTTTCAAGAAGTCCGTCAGATTCGAGTATCTCAAAATCTATAAAATACGGATTTCCTGCGTTTACCGAAAATGACTGATACGGAGAATCTCCGTAACTCGTCGGCGATAACGGCAGTATCTGCCAGCATTTCGTATTACTTTTCTTAAGGAAATCCACAAATTCAAATGCGTGTTTTCCCATTCTGCCTATTCCGTACTCCGACGGCAGGCTTGATATGTGCATCAGTATGCAACTTTTCCGCATAAAATTCACCTTTCATTTTGTATTATGATAATCTGTATATTTCCGCCATAATCTGTATATAATACCAGAAAACGAATCGAGGTACTTATTATATGAAGTTTGCACAGCATTTTTTCGCTTTCCTTATGGGATACTTCCTATATAGTCTTATCGAAATTCTCAACCGTGGCTACACACACTGGACAATGTCGCTGACCGGTGGTTTCATACTCGCTGTCCTTTACGCCCTTAACTCTACCCGGGGGATTACTCTTTTAAAAAGCTGTTTCATAGGGTCTGTGATAATCACCGCCACTGAATTTACCGTCGGGGTTTTCGATAATATTATTATGCACTGGAATGTATGGGATTACTCGGAAATGCCTTTTAACGTTTCCGGTCAGATATGCCTGCTCTTTTCGTGTTACTGGTTTTTACTGTGCATACCGGCTTACTATCTCTGCGGAATCATACGCCGGAAATTTTCGGTTAAATGAACTCCAAAAAAACGGGCTGTCCTGATAAAATCGGAACAGCCCTGATTATTATCTGAGTTATCAGAAGCTCACTTCTTTTTAAATTTAGCGATTTCCTCAATCGTCGCAACCTTGGAATAAGGTTCAGCATCTTCAGGTTCCATGAAAGAGAAGTCAACTTCTTCAGTTTCCGGCAGTGGTGCACCGCAACGTCCGCAGAATTTGTTGTTTTGTTCAACCTCACAGTTACATTTAGGACAGATTTTACTGCCTCTTATGCTTATGAGTTCATATTTCATTCTCTTTATTCTTCTTTTTCTTGTATCGATGTCATTGCAGAGAATCTTGAAACTTTCCGGGTCTTCATTAGGGTTCTTGTAGTACTTCTTACCGATATCAGCAAAGATTTCTACAATTCTTTCTTCCTCGTAAAGAATTTTTCTTTTGAGGTTGTTTGTTTCAGCGGCAGTTTTCGATTTTTCCGCAACAACTCTCTGAGCGTCGTTGAATTTATCGAGAATACTCATTGTTATAATCACTCCTGTTAAAAAAATTTTAAATTTATTATATCTATAATTATACACTATCCGCACGCAGTTTGTCAAGTGTTTTCAGAAAATTTTCATAAAATATATTATTATTTGTGCATTTGTTACATTTATGCAATGAATTTTTCGGTAAGCTGAATAATAATAAAATTTCTAATCAGCCGGAAAACTCCAGCCGTATAAATCATTCCAGATTATGCCGACATCGTCCAAAGTAACTACCCACTGACAGTCATGCAGTAACCGTGTAACCTCCGTAAGACATTCAAGCCAGTATTCAGCAACTTCAAACGATAATTCAATATCTGAATCCGGAAGTTTCGTCGCCCCTTGAAATATTACGTCATTTTCCGGTACTCCGTCATAAATACAGAAATCTTCCGATTTTTCGCTGAACGGATATTCTGAATTGTATTTTTCAATGACATTATTCACGGAAATTTTTTCCGTATCAGTCAACGGAGTGTTTTTTTCCGCCGTATAGTAGATTGAACACGACATATAAATTTCCTCTTATTAACCGCAATCCCAGTTATAAAGAACGTCGCTGAAATCAAGTTTTTTAAGTTTTTCGGAACTGATAAAGAAATTTCCTATACCCATATCTCCCCACAGTACCTTTTCAAATTCGGAATCAAGCTGAAATAACAGAAAATCATACTCTTTCTGCTGTTGTTCGTCACGTGGTTCGTACTGCGTAAACGTCGGATATCCGCCGACTTTGGAATAAAAATTTTCCGTCCATCTTTCGTCGTCATATGAATCTTCTTCGTCGTCGTAATCGTCCTCGATAGCATCATAGTCAATGTAACGGTCTTCGGACGTTTCAAAACTCATACCACATTCACGGGAAACCGGTAAAAAATATTTATCATTGTAATCTTCTATATTTACGATTTTGTTTCTGATTTCGTCTTCCGTAACCGTCTTATCGACTTCCGGATAATATATAACTCTGAAATCGTCCTGATTTGTGGGATTATCAAAATCACAACCATACAATTCATCACCTGTAAGCCAGAACTGCAAAAGCCCCTTTTTCGGAAACTCTTCAAGCTGAATTTCTGAACAGTCTATCTGTGCGAGTAACCGGAGCTGATTTCCGTTGCTGTTCGTAGGGAAATCCTTGTCATGCGGAATATATCCTAATCCCCCGACTTTACTTTCAAAAATTGACGGTTTTGTATCTGTAAGGGTTATTTCCATACTGGGTTTATTGAGATTTTCCATAAAATACCTCCTTAGTCGTGAAGTTTTCTCCGGTCGATTACTCTGACAGCTTTTCCCTCGCTTCTCGTAATGGTCTTCGGTGCGACGAGGTGGACTTTCGGGTTGATTCCTAACATCGTCTTTATCGCAACAGCTAACGATTTTTCACTGTCTTTTACGTCTCCGGTAACCTGTTCCGGATTCATTTCAACGCTTATATCGAGAGTATCGGTATTATTTACACGGTCTACTTCTATAAGATAGTTCGGTGTGTATCCCTGTTCAATCAGGACGGTTTCTATCTGGCTCGGAAAAACATTCACGCCCCTGATAATCAGCATATCGTCACTTCTGCCCATAGGTTTGGACATCTTTATAAGAGTACGTCCGCATGAACACTTTTTCCTCGACAGTACGCATAAATCACGTGTCCTGTAACGGAGCAGGGGGAAAGCCTCTTTAGTAATGCTCGTGAATACCAGTTCGCCAACTTCGCCGTCGGGAAGTACTTCTTCTGTTTCGGGGTTGATTATCTCCGGTATAAAGTGGTCTTCGTTTATATGCATACCCGTCTGTTCCGAACACTCAAACGATACCCCAGGACCGCTTGTTTCCGTAAGTCCGTAAATATCGTAAGCCTTTATTCCTAACGATTTCTCAATAGAACGCCTCATTTCTTCCGTCCAGGGTTCAGCACCGAATATACCGGCTTTAAGTTTTATGTCGTCGGTAGTGTATCCCATATCGTGCAGAGTTTCGCCGATATACGCCGCATATGACGGTGTACAGCACAGAATCGTTGACTGAAGGTCAATCATGAACTGTATCTGTCTTTCCGTATTTCCCGACGACATAGGCAACGTCAGACACCCTACCTTATGCGAACCACCGTTCAGTCCAGGACCGCCGGTGAAAAGTCCGTAACCATAGCATACCTGACATACATCTTCATTCGTACCGCCTGCCGCTGTAATCGCTCTCGCACAGCATTCTTCCCATAAATCAATATCATTCTGCGTATAGAACGCTACAACTCGTCTGCCGGTAGTTCCACTCGTCGACTGTATTCTTACGCATTCAGACAACGGCTTAGCAAGTAATCCGTATGGGTAGGCATCTCGTAAATCTGCCTTTGTCAGGAACGGCAGTTTATGTAAATCTTCCGTGGATTTTATATCCTCCGGTTTAACGCCCTTTTCGTCCATCAGATTACGATAATACGGCACATTCTCATATACGTGTTTTACCTGCTTTACAAGTCGTTCGTCCTGTAACTTCTTCATATCCTCACGGGACATTGTTTCAATTTCTTCATTCCAGTATCTTTCCATTTCAAACAACTCCTTTATTATTTATTCTGCATACCAAGTATGAACGCCTTTTTATTGAGTTCAAGAAATTTAGGTGGTACGCATTTTTCTATAGCGTTCTGCCATACTTCTACAGGAAAATCCATTTTACCGGCGAGTACTCCCATAAGTACGACGTTTGAAGCCTTTGAAGTTCCTGCCTGTTCCGCCAGTGTGAGAGCGTCAACCGCCGTCACATCCGCACCTGCTCCGGTGAGTTTTTCAACGATATTTTCCGGATATTCCACCACTCCGGTTATTACCGGCATAGGGTCAGTCTGCTGTACCGACGTTATAAGATGTCCGCCCTTTTTGAGATATGGTAAAGCCCTTGCGGATTCGAGAAGTTCGAAAGATATTATTATATCCGCCTCACCCTTTTCGACTATCGGGGAATAGACTTTTTCACCGTATCTGACGTACGTTACTACTGAACCACCACGCTGTGACATTCCGTGAACCTCGCTCACTTTTACGTCGTAACCTTGCGACAAAAGTACGTTTCCTATAATCCTCGACGCAAGCAGTGTACCCTGTCCGCCGACGCCGACTATCATTATTGATTTTGTTTCCATATATTAAAACTCCTTAATTTTCGGGTATGAAGATAATTTTTAAATCGCCGTCAACAAAGCCGATTCCAACCGGCAAACGTTTCAGAATATCATTCTTCCCGATATATCCGGAAATCATATCCGTTGCGAACTCCTCAAATTTTGCACGGCTTTTATCGTCTTCGTCGGAAGTATCCACAAAAAACAAATCTTCCTCAGATGACCATATTTCATAACAAGCCCATTCGTCACCGGCGGGGTCAAATCTGTCCGACGTTATAAGCTGTATACTATAAATATTATCCTCTTCCTCGTACAGATTGAAATTAAACGCTTTCATATCTGCCGGAATATCGTTCTTTTCAAGCAGACTGTCAAGCCATTCTGCAAAACTTTTATATATTTCTTCATGATTTTTAATCATATAGTTTCCTCCCATTCAGAATTTTTTTCAAATATGTCAAGACCTCTACGCATAATTTCCCTGATTAATTTTCTTTCCCTTTTCGTGAAAACCGGTTCATATTCGCAACCCTCCGGAGTAACGGTGGGCAGATTAAGTCCATAGAAAAGTTTATTATAACAGCGGTTAATACGCTTTGTTCTTACGGGTTCAAGTTCTTTTCCCACCGAATAAGCAATATCTGAAAACATATTCCAGAAATCAATCAGAAAATCACAGTCCATTTCTTTTTGGTGCACTGTGAACCAGTAAATAAGCCTTTCCACATCATAAAAACAAGTATCTGTTATATTAATGTTAAGTTCGTCCGCTTTTATGACGGCTTTTTCTTCCGACGAAAAAAATATAATTTTTCCGCCGGAAGTATATACACGATTTTTATTTTTTTCGTCCTCGTACCATATTATAAAATCCGAACTGTCACCGAAACATGAATAACTTAATTCAATAATATTTCCGTTCATCATTTGATAGCAGAAAATTTACACTGTTCCTGACATATTCCACATCCGACGCACTGTGTATGGTCAATGACCGCTTTTCCGTCCTTTATCGATATTGCCGGACAGCCTAACTTCATACAAGCCTTACAGCCTATGCACTTTTCACTATCCACTGCGAACGCCGGATTATGTTTCACATACTTCAGTAACGCACACGGTCTGCGTGATATTATTACTGACGCCTCTTCTGCGGAAAGCTCTTCTTTTATGACCTTTTCCGTCTCCGCAAGACTGTATGGGTCTACAACTCTCACACGCTTTATCCCCAGAGATTTACATAATTCCTCGAGATTTACCGCATATGCAGGGTCGCCTTTCAGATTTTTTCCGGTAGTCGGATTCTGCTGATGTCCCGTCATGCCGGTGATTGAATTATCCAGTATTATGACTGTAGAATTTGAATCGTTATAGGCGATATTTACAAGACCTGTCATACCGCTGTGCATGAATGTAGAATCCCCGATTACCGCAACGCTTTTATGTTCAGCTTCCGCACCTCTTGCCTTATTGAAACCGTGTAACGCCGATACTGATGCACCCATACATATGGTAGTATCCATGGCGTTCAGGGGGGCAACCGCTCCGAGTGTATAACATCCTATATCTCCCGATACCGTAACGCCAAGTTTCTTCAGGCAGTAAAACAATCCCCTATGCGGACACCCTGCACACATTACTGGCGGTCTGACCGGTATATCCTCCGGAAATTCAACGTATTCTTTCTTCTCACCGAGTAACTTTTCAGCTATCACTGATTGCGGAAGTTCTCCGATATATCCGAAAATCTCCTTACCCTGAACGTTATTTACCCCGATATTCCGGCAATGGTTTTCTATGATGCCGTCGAGTTCCTCTATTATGTAGATTTTTTCGTATCTCTCCGCAAAATCACGAATCAGCTTTATCGGCATAGGATTCACCATACCGAGTTTCAGTACAGATGCTTTATTGCCGAGTGCCTCTTTCGTATACTGGTAGCACGCACCATTAGTTATAACGCCGAACTCCGCACTTTCCGATATTTCAACCCTGTTCAGCGGTGAAGTTTCTGCGTATTCCGTCAGTTTTTCCGTACGCTCCTCTACGAATACGTGCCTGCCTTTCGCATACGCCGGCATCATTACGTATTTCTGCGGAGTTTTTACGTACTCTTTTAACGCTATATCCTGTCGTTCTTCCTGATTAACTATACTCTGCGAATGTGCGACACGTGTCGACATTCTCACGATTACGGGAGTATCGAAACTTTCGGAAATCTCAAACGCCAGCTTTACAAAATCCTTACACTCCGTACTGTCGGACGGTTCAAGCATTGGTACTTTTGATGCGATTGCGTGATGTCTGCTGTCCTGCTCGTTCTGCGACGAGTGCATACCCTGGTCATCGGCAACAGCTATCACCAATCCCGCATTTACTCCGCTATATGATGCGGTATACAAAGGGTCTGATGCGACATTCAGTCCGACGTGTTTCATACCGCAAAAACTCCTCGCCCCCGCTATTGACGCTCCTATCGCAACCTCTAACGCTACTTTTTCATTCGGTGCCCATTCCGCATAGACTTCTTCATATCTGGCGATTTCTTCCGTAATTTCCGTCGACGGCGTACCAGGGTAACTCGATACTATCCGGCAACCGGCTTCATAGAGACCTCGTGCGAAAGCCTCGTTACCTAACATTAATTTTTTCATTTTATTATTTTCCTTTCCCAATTTATTCTTAACGATAGCAATGAATTTATTATATCATATTTTTTTAAAAAAATCAAAGTATTTGTTGAAAATGTACAACGTTTTCGTGAAATATCATAAATTTTTTCGATATTTATTTGCGTTTTTATATAAACCGCCTTTTTTTAAATAGATATTGACAAAAATAAAAAAATATGGTAAAATACGAATGTCAATATAGTTTCATATTATCTATACTAATAAAGGAGAAATTTTTAATAAAAATGTTTGATAAAGATTTATATGACGATTATGATTTAGAATTATGTGAAGCATTTGACGTTAACATTGAAGAAGGCGAAATTCTTACCGAATTTGCCACAGTTGAAAGGAATGACAATTTAAACATTTCACTTGCTGTAAATCCTGACCAAAACCGGAATTTAAAATATATGGAATATTTTAAATTCTACAATGATAAAAATCCATATAAAGCACGTAAAATAGCAAGAATAAAATTTCGTTCTCCGGAATATGTAATCCACCATAAAAACAGAGGTAAAGAAAACTGGTTTCCTAATTCAAAGGAAAAAAGGATATTAATGCAACTATTAAGACAACCATGCGAAAAACATCCTGGATTTTCCATATGGCAAGGACTTATTTTAGATTTTAATTATGAAACAGGTCTTAGCTATGAGGAAACAAAAAGAAATAAGCAACTAAGCAGATTTGGTATGCCACATCCGGAATATCTCCCGATAGATTTGAAAATTCCGGATTATTCAGAATTATCTGAATAAACACTTAAAAAACTATATTGACAAAAAAAGCTGTATTATTTTAATACAGCTTTTTATTGACTTTTTCCGGCAGATGTTCTATAATATACCTATATTATATAAGGAGGTCTCAATCATGCCAGATATGCCGAAATTACCGGATATCCCAGTAGAAAAAGTAGTGAAAGCCGGTAAAAAAGCCCTCGACGAACTCGAAAAAAGCGGTCAGGAAAAAAAAGTCGTCGAAGTAGTCGCAAAGAAAACAGGTATCAAAGAAGAAACTATCAGTTCCGCACTCAAAGCCATACACAACATCAAATAACAAAAATTTCCGGCTGAATCGCATCCAGCCGGTTTTTTTATGGTATTCATAGGATAAAACATATAAGTCCGGAACACCCTTCATTGATTACTCGTTCCAGTGTCTCCTGTAATTTAAGTCTTGCGTCAACAGGCATCTTGAATAACTTATTATGCAATCCCTCATTGACTAACTCATGTAAAGATTTGCCGAAAATGTTACTCTCCCATATCTTCGCAGGGTTATCGTCGAAACCGTCGAGCAGGTACATTATCAGCTCTTCAGACTGCTTTTCTGTTCCTACTATCGGGCTTACCGTAGTGTTTATGTTCGCCTTCATGATGTGCAGTGACGGTGCGGTTGCCTTGAGTTTAACGCCATATTTTCCGCCCTGTTTTATTATCTTCGGCTCTTCGAGTGTAAGTTCTTCTATCTCCGGCATAACTATTCCGTATCCTGTCGCCTCGACTTCCGCTAATGCCGGTTCTATCCGCTGATATTTCCGCCGTATATCGTTCAATTCCATGAGTAACGGCATCAGATCGCTTTCGCTCTCGATTTCTATTCCGGTTGCCTCACCCAGTATCTTATAAAATAAACTGCTGTCAAGTTCCGCCGTAATCGTCACTGAACCGCTTCCTAAATCCATTGCCGTTATTTCAGCGTTTATTATATGCGGACACTGTGCCATTGATTCAACAGCCGTTTCCGCCTCACGTACAAGTTTTATATCTTTCGCAGAATTTCTTATACAGTCGAGAATTTCCGTCTTCAGCCAGTGACCCTTTTCAAGCGAATTTATCCAGCGTGCCGTCCTTATATTTATCTCCTTGACCGGAAAAGAAAACAATATTTCCTGCATGATTTCTTTTATGTCGTTCTCGTCTAAATCAAGACAGCTTACCGGTATTACTTTTGCGTCGTATCGGTCTGTAAGACGTGATGCTAAATTTTTCGCTTCCTGCGACGACGGATTAACCGTATTCATGATTACGACAAACGGCTTCCCTAACTCTTTTAACTCTCTGATAACTCTTTCCTCGCACTCCTCGTACTCCGCACGTGGTATATCTGAAATTGTACCGTCAGTAGTTACGACAAGTCCGATTGTTGAGTGGTCAGTGATTACTTTCTGCGTACCTATTTCCGCCGCCATATTGAACGGTATTTCCTCATCAAACCATGATGTCATAACCATTCTGGGCATCTCGTTCTCGATATATCCTAACGAACTCGGCACGATATATCCGACACAATCTATTAACCGGACGTTCATAGTCGCACCGCTACCAATATTTATTTCAACCGCATCTTCCGGTATGAATTTAGGTTCGGTAGTCATGATAGTTTTTCCGGCGGCGGATTGTGGCAGTTCGTCGACTGCTCTTTCACGTTTGAACTCGCTTGTAATATTCGGTATAACCAACGACTCCATAAAACGCTTTATGAAAGTAGATTTTCCGGTGCGGACAGGTCCTACAACGCCTATGTATATATCACCGTTGGTACGCTCGGCGATATTATTGTAAATATCTTTAATCATGCTTTTCTCCTTATCATGTGACAATCGGTATCAGTAACATTCCGCCGGATTCGAGACGCTCTCCGGAAAGGTCATTTTCTTCTATCACTGCGGTTACGCTCGTACTGTACCGCTTCGCAATATCCCAGACTTCTTCATTCTCCACCCCGAAATACAGCTTTATAGCGTAATCGCCGTCACGTTGTTTTTTTACCGTCTCGTCAACCGATATATCCGTAAGTGCGTTTATCGAGGAACAGCTATACACCGATATTTTCACAGATATATCAGACTTCGCCGACAGTATCCCCTCCGACGATATATTATATGATACGTCCCTGACAGCTATTTCAGAAGATACCGTACAGCCTGATATATTATCCGGTAAGTTTATAGTTTCCTCGAAAGCCTCGTCTTTATCCGGCATTATTATCATACCGGCATTATCCCGTGATGCCATTGAATACGACAGCATACCGCTTATTATTACCGCTTTGCCGTCGTCGGAAAGTCTCGTGTTTATGTTCTTCGGCGTACACCACATGGCATATATCGTCTGTGGTACGCTGTCACCCTCGGATATTTTGGCGGAGTGTCTGAAACTTTCCTCATATATTATCGGTATCTGTTCCGCCCTCACCTGCGAGACCGTAACGCTACACGGATAGACTGTTGAAAATGCATCTGTACCGAGCATTACGGAAGCGGTCTTGACTGCACAACATATCAGTCTTAATTCTATCTCGCATTTTATTACTCTGTTTTCCGAATTTTTATCCGCAGTAGGTGTTACGTCGCAACTTACTATCTCCGGCGTTATAGTGCAGTCAAAAGTATCGTCTATGCCGTCAATGTCGATAATCTGACTGAACGGCATTGAAAATGAAATAGGTTCTATCGCTCCGCCGTCCTTGTCGCAGGAATACAGTATCTTTAAATCCGCCGAACCTTTCGCCAGTAACTTGCCGGAAATCATTTTCTTCTCACACTCCGGAATAGTACACCTCACGTTTATTATACTGTTTACCGTCGGCTGAGCAGGTGAAATTTCTATATCCTCACTTAACTGTAACGTTTTTTCCGCCGTTATCTTTTTCGAAGCAAATCTTACCGGAGTTTTTTTAATCTGTATGTTCATGCCGAAAGCATCAGAAATAACTTCCTGATTCGTCTCACCATTAACGGAAATTTTTACCGATACCGCCCCTCTTACATCGAGACGGCGTTTATTTACCGCACGGAAATTTATATGGTCTGTCTTAGGTGTAAGCCTTGCGGTAAGATTTTCTGCGGTTCTGTCAAGTTCGACGGTCTTTGAAAAATTCTGTCTCTGGATTACGCACTGTAAAGAATTGCCGTTTTCGCTACAGTAGAGAATCTTTATATCGCATCTGATTTCATAGGAAAGTTTATTACCGTTTATCGAGTGATTACATATCACCGGTACAACCTCACAGCGTACCAGCCGGAAAATATCGGGGTAGTAGTCGGGTAGTATGTAATCGAGTTCAACGCCCTGCTCCTGTACGCCGTCAAAAATGCTTTCGCTGACAGGTACTGTTTCCCTGTTTATTCTTAAATCCATATACAGCCTCCTTGAATTTAGCTTTATGAAATTATATTCAGCTTTAAGTACAAGTATTCCGCTTGCAATTTTTTTACAGATGAGTTATAATATATATAGTCTGTAAAGAAAGGATTTTATCATGAATAAAAAAGAAACAGCAGAGATCAAGAAGAATTTTTCCGATAAAAGCGGTTTTTTCGTAATGGAAAGAGTATTGACGGCTTTTATCGATAATGAACAGAATGTACGGTATAATAATGTGAGTTCGTGTCTGACCATGGAGCAGGCGGAACATGACATCTATACGGAAACCCTTAAAAAAGTCCTCAATACTAATGTAGGAAAGGTACTTGTTGAATATGAGTTCCCGAATGATGCGTACGAGGAAGGCAAGCCTCAGGATATACTTTACAAACTCCTGAAATCTGAACTCAGAGACGAGCAGGTCTGCGAAAATTACATAAACCACGTCGCAGAAAATCTTGTCTACTCCGGCAACTATGTACTGATTACCGCATACTGTTGCTATACCGTACGCCGTAAGGACAAAAACGACGAGTTCAACGAGACGAAAGACGAATTTTTCAAGTACCTCATTACCGCTGTATGTCCGGTCACTACCGGGGAGGACGGTTTTGTTTTCGATTCTTTCAATAACGAGTTAATCAAGAAAATAAATACCGAACTTATTATCAGCAAATCCGCAAGTGATGGTTTTCTGTATCCTGTTTTCAGCAACAGAAGCACGGATATTAACCACGTTATGTACTATGCGAAAAAATCCAGTAATCCTAATATATCCATGATTGAGAATGTCTTAGGCTGTACGTTTATAATGTCCGCCGACAACGAAAAAGCTAATTTCCAGACCATACTTAAAAATGCGGTCGGTGATGATCTGGATTACATGGTTATACAGTCAGTAAATGACAAAATAAAAGAAGTCATTGAAGACAACAAGGACGATACCGATAAAACCGTTATTGACGATACCAAACTGAAAGAAATTCTTACTGATGTAGGTATCCCTGAAGAACATTTACAGAATCTTCAGCCGGTATATCAGCAGGTCTGCGGTGATGCTCACCTTACCGCTTCAAACCTCGTCGAGAATAAAACCGTACTTAAAACCGCAGGTATTACCGTAAACATAAAGCCGGAAGCTACTGATAAAATACGTACGCAGGTTATCGACGGCAGAAAATGTTTAATTATTGACATTGACGATCCCACCATTGAAATTAACGGTCTGCCGGTAACTCTTGAATAGTTCCTGACTTCCTATCCCTTTAAATTCACACAAAAAAATCCGGCTCTTCAATGAACCGGATTTCTTTATTTATATAATTACTTTATTACTCTTACCCTTATGATACCGTTTATTGCCTTTATATCGTTTACTACTGTTTCGGTGACATCTCCGGCAATATCCATGATTGTATATGCGTAATCTTTTCTGCTTGCGTTTACCATGTTTTCAATGTTCAGACCGTCATCGCCTACCGCCTTAGTCATTGCGGAAATAAGGGACGGTACATTCTTATGAATTACACATACTTTCGTACCGGTCGCAACCATTGAGGCGTTAGGGAGATTTACACTGTTTTTAATGTTGCCGTTCTCGATATAGTCAATGAGTTCGTTGGCAGCCATTACCGCACAATTGTCTTCACTCTCTGGTGTAGATGCTCCGAGGTGTGGGAGTACTATTACATTTTCCGCACCTAATACGACATCATCTGCAAAGTCTGTCACGTATTTTGCAACTTTTCCATCCGCAATCGCTTTTACTACCGCTTCACTGTTGATAAGTTCACCACGTGCGAGGTTTATGAGACGTACACCGTCTTTCATTATCGCAATCTGTTCCGCATCTATAGTATTTTTGGTCTGTGGTGTGTACGGCATATGGATTGAAATATAATCGCTGTTTCTGTAGATGTCGTTTATATCGGTTACTACCTTTACCGACGAATCAAGCAGTACCGCATTATTTACTGACAAATACGGATCATAGCCGATTACTTTCATACCCAGTGCAACAGCTGTATTTGCTATCTTTCCACCTATCGCACCAAGTCCTATTATACCTAGTGTCTTACCGAGTATCTCAGGACCGGCAAATTTTGACTTGCCACCCTCAACCGTCTTAGGAGCGTCAGGAGTACCTTTAAGTGATGATGCCCATGCGGAAGCCTCAACGATTTTCCTTGAAGAAAGCAGTAACGCACATATTGCGAGTTCCTTTACTGCGTTAGAGTTCGCACCAGGGGTATTGAATACGCATATACCCTCTTCCGCACAGCGTTCTACAGGTATATTATTTACACCTGCTCCGGCTCTTGCGATTGCTAACAGATTTTCGTTAAACTGCATATCGTGCATCTTCGCACTTCTTACCATGATTGCATCAGGATTTTCCGGACTATCGGAAACTGTATACTTGCTTTTATCGAAAATATCCGTACCTATTGCGGAAATTTTATTTAAAGTCTGTATCTTGTACATTTTAAAATAACCTCTTTTCAGATATAATCAGGCGTTTTCCGCTTCAAACTTCTTCATGAACTCAACCAGTTTTTCCACGCCCTCTATTGGCATAGCGTTATATATTGATGCTCTCATACCGCCGACTGTCCTGTGTCCTTTGAGGTTCTCGAATCCTGCTGATTTTGCTTCCGCTACAAACTTCTTGTCGAGTTCCTCGTTGCCTGTCACAAACGGTACGTTCATAAGCGAACGGTCTTCCGGTGCTACAGTACCTTTGAATAACTTGCTGTTATCAAGGAAATCGTAAAGAATTTTAGCTTTTTTCTCGTTATGGGCTTTCATCGATTCGAGACCGCCCATTTTCTTAATCCACTTGAATACTTTGCCACAGATATATATTCCGTAACATGGTGGCGTATTGTAAAGTGAATCGTTATCCGCCTGAATTTTCCAGTCCATCATTGTAGGGGTGTAGGGTTTCGCCGGACCGTCTGCGATAAGGTCTTCACGGACTATAACTATCTGTACGCCGGAAGGTCCTACGTTTTTCTGTACGCCACCGTATATAACGCCGTACTTTGTAACGTCAACAGGTTCTGACAGGAAACATGAAGAAACATCCGCAACAAGTTCTTTGCCCTTTGTGTTCGGTAAGGTCTTGAATTTTGTACCGTATATTGTGTTATTCTCGCAGATGTAGACATAGTCAGCATCCTCCGGTATGTCAAGGTCTGAACAGTCCGGAATATATGAGAATGTCTTGTCAGCAGATGATGCTACTGCTACAGCTTCGCCGTATTTCTGTGCCTCCTGATACGCTTTTTTCGCCCACTGTCCGGTAATTATATACGCTCCTTTACCGTTCTTCATGAGGTTCATGGGAACGCCTGCAAACAGAAGTGATGCACCACCCTGTAAGAAAATTACTTTGTAGTTGTCGGGGATGTTCATGAGGTCACGTAAATCCTGCTCCGCTTCCTTTATGATTGTATCGTAAGCCTTCGAACGGTGCGACATCTCCATAACGGACATTCCTGTACCTTTGTAGTCAAGCATTTCGTCCCTTGCTTCCTCCAGAACTTCTTCCGGCAGAACAGCAGGTCCGGCACTGAAGTTATAAACTCTGCTCATTTTAAAAAACCTCCAATATTTAAAAATTAGCTTTGTATCGCTATACAAATAAATTATACTATTTTCGGAAAGAAAAGTCAATATATACCGGAAATTTTTTAAAAAAATGTTTGCCGAGGTTTACTTATCGTTAATTTATATCTGCCGTGGTTTACTGAAAGAGGATATTTATTAATATGGGTCTAAAATTTTAATGGCAATTTTTATGCAAATAGATATTGCATCAATGAAAGTAGATATTTTAGCTAAAGTTAATAGAATTGGTATATCTAATTTTAAATTAGCAATAAATAATGATATTGAAATTACAGAAAAAGAAAATATCCATTTAGCTAAAAATGAATCTCCAAATATTTTTTCAAATATTTCACTCATTATAATAAATATTACAGCGATTATTCCACAAACAATTACTAAAGGAATCATAAATGGAATATCAAGAAAAAAATGTGATATTAAGAAAACGGTAGCGAACATTGCTAAAACTAATAAATTTTTTCCTAAATCTTCTAAATTCATACAAAAATCCTTCCTTTTTACATATTTCCCCTATTATTGTATTATACAAATAATATCATATATAAGCAAGGTTATTAAAAAAAGTTTACAATTTGTTCATATTTCATTCGTGGAACAATACAAAAACCGGATTTTTTTTACAAATCCGGTCTTTAAAATTATTCTGTTATTTTACTTCTACAGTCCAGCCGAAAGTATCTTCAATCTTGCCCCACTGAATACCTGTCATTGTATCGTAAAGCATCTGCGAGATTCTGCCTATCTTGTTATCATTGATTTCCATTACCTTGTCATTCCATTTGAGATGTCCTACCGGAGATATTACCGCTGCCGTACCTGTTCCGAATACCTCATTGAGTTTTCCTGCATCGTATGCGTCGGCAATCTCCTGAATTGTTATTCTTCTTTCCTCTACTTCGATACCCTTTGATTTACACACTTCAATAGCGGACTTTCTTGTTATACCTGGAAGAATACTTCCCTGTAACATCGGCGTTACAACTTTTCCGTCGATTACAAAGAAAATGTTCATAGCTCCGACTTCTTCAATGTATTTCTGTTCCACACCGTCAAGCCACAGAACCTGTGAATAATTCTGTTTGTGTGCTTCGTCCTGACCTATCAGTGATGCCGCATAGTTACCGCCAGTCTTTGCGTAACCCATACCGCCACGTACCGCTCTTACATACTTGCTTTCAACATATATATTTACCGGATTAAGTCCGCTTTCGTAGTATGCACCCGACGGTGAAAGAATTATCATGAAATAGTACTGTGCACCAGGTTTAACGCCTAAGAACGGGTCAATCGCAAATATGAACGGTCTTATGTAAAGTGATTCACCGTCTTTTGAGGGTACCCAGTCTTTCTCTATTTCAAGAAGTTTCATGAGACATTCCATACCGAGTTCTTCCGGTAATTCCGGAATAACCAGTCTTTCATTTGACCTGTTAAGACGTCTGAAGTTTTCTTCGGGTCTGAAAAGCTGAACCTTGTTATCGGCTGTTCTGTACGCTTTAAGTCCCTCAAACACAGTCTGACCGTAATGCAGACACATCGCCGCCGGTGAGAGTTCGATATTGCCGTATGGTTTTATTTCAGGGTCATGCCAGCCCTTGCCCTCATCGTATGGCATTATAAGCATATAATCCGTGAAGATGTGTCCGAAACCTAACTTCGCACCCGGAGCAGGTTTTTCTTTCAGCACTTCCGCTTTCGTGAATTTGATTTCCATTTCTTTATTACCAACTTTCATATTAAATTTACAAAAAGTTTAACCGACTATATATTATATCATATTCCGGTGAGATTTTCCATAGGATATTTCAAAAAATTATGCATAAATAGTTACGTAGAAAACAGTGCAACTTATACAATTTATAATGTATAATTATGAATTATGCATTATTAATTATTAATTCTCGTACGCTCGTATGCGGAGGGTAGCACCGATATTTTCCGCAATCTTCCGTGAGGCTTCAACCTGCTCAGGTGGGATTACGTCCACTACCGACATTATAACCTGTGCGGATTTTGTCTTTACACAATCGGCTGTGAATTTCTGCATTGCCTCGAAAGCCTCCGGATATTTCGGACGGGTTACTTTCATGTACTCTTCTTTCGTACCGGCATTCAGGCTTACGGAAATTATATCCATTGCCTCGCACAGGCTATCCGCAGTAGATTTACCGTTTATCAGGTCTGAAAGTCCGTTTGTGTTTATCCGCAGGACAGGACATACCGGACGTTTTTTCAGTTCTTCCGCAACAGCTATCACCGTATCAAGTCTGCACGTCGGCTCACCGTATCCGCAGAATACTATTTCATTATACTTCATTAAATCCCGATTGTCAAGGTCTTTCATTATCTCGTTGAAAGTGGGTTCATGTTCCAGCCACAGGGGGTCTGAACCGTATGCACCATCTGCGGAATTTCTGATACAGAACGTACACGCACACGGACATTTATTCGTGATATTCAGATAGAGATTATCCCCCACCTCATAGGAAATTGTCATTGATTTTCTCATTAATCATTACCTCCAGTATATATCCTCGGTACACGTTTTGATATACCGCATACAACCTCGTAACCTATCGTCCCGTAAAGTGTGGCGAGTTCGTCAGCTGTTATGCAGTCGTCACCTTCCTTCCCGATAAGCGTTACTATATCACCGGCTTGTGCTTCAACGTCGCTGACATCAATCATCAACTGATCCATGCAAACTCTGCCTGTTATCTTACAACGCTTACCGTGTACGAGTATTTCACCTTTCGACGATAACAGCCGTGAATATCCGTCTGCATATCCTACCGTGACGGTGGCTATTTTCATAGTACGCTCTGCGGTGAACGTCCGTCCGTAACTTATACAGTCACCCTTTTCAACCGTCTTCACGTGTGATATTACAGCTTTTACCGTCATTACTGGTTCTATACCCTCCGGAATTTCGAGATTTATATCGGGATGCAAGCCATACATTACAATTCCGACACGTGCCAGAGTACTTGCCGGATTGTTACGGTAACAAGTTCCTGCACTGTTCATGAAATGCAGATGTTCAAACTTAATGTTTCTGTTTTCAAGAATTTTATACGTATCGCATATGAATTTTTCCTGTCTGTCGGTATATGCTATATTATCGTGTGTGTCGCTGTCGGCAACCGCAAAATGTGTATAAATCCCCTCGACAATGAGATTCTTTATTTTCATGATGTTCTCTATCTCGTCCGCACACTCTTCCGGTGTATCGTGTTTCAGACCGATTCTGCCCATGCCGGTATCAAGTTTCACGTGGCAACGCATCGGAACAGGTGTATTTTCCGCCAGTCTGACGGCGTATTCCGTTGAAATCACGCCCTGTATTATGTTATACTCCGCTATCTCGTGGGCGTATTCCGGTGGGGTATATCCTAAGATAAATATTTCCGATTCCGGACAGTATTGTCTTACCGCTACCGCCTCGTCGAGATTCGAGACCGCAAAGTATCCTATACCGCATTCGTTATACAGATACTTACACACCTGCTCGTCTCCGTGACCGTATGCATCCGCCTTTACTACCGCCATTATCCCGGTAGTTTGTGAATTGAGTTCTTTTATTATCTTCACATTACGTCCGAGTTGTGACAGGGAAACTTCTGCCCATGCTCTTTTTAAATATGGTTTCATTTTCGTCATTTCCTTTCCTGCTTTTTTGTGCAAAGTTCACTAAAATTTACCGTATACCTGAAAATGTCTTGAAATAAATAATAATATATGTTATAATC
>JAIDCY010000076.1 GCA_029055625.1 Ruminococcus sp.
GATATAATGAATATATTATAACATACTTTTTACAAAATTTCAATAGGTTTCCGGAAAATATTTTATGAATCAGTACGGGTCAACCATTTTATGACTTATATAAGCATATCCCGAACCGTAACCTATCTTGTACCAGTAATTGTCTATAAGGTCGTATACGTCGTATACCTGTCCCTGTTTTGCGTAACCCAGTACGTCATCACCCTCGCATATTTTAGCGTATCTGTTTATACAAGCCGAACCTTTCGAGACTATCACCTGCGAACATAACGACGGTGCAATTTCCGGAGATTTTCCGAGTGCTATATAGCTTTTCGGTACATAACCTATCCTGTAAGACTGACTGCCGAAGTCACGCCGTATGAAATACCAGTCATCTACACTGCCGAGTATCTCAACAGCACTGTCTTTATATACCATATATTTAACATCCTTGTAACTGTCAGAAGAAGGTTCGGAGAATATATAGCAACTCTCCACTATACAGTAACCCTCCGTTTTATCCTCAACATACTTAGGGTATGACAGCGGAGTTGCATATTTTACCTGAAAATCGTCAAGGGCAAACTCTATATTGATAACGTTTTCTATTTTGTTTTCGATGTTTATTCCGATATTATCCATAGCCTGTACAGGTGGTGTATTATCCGCCGGAGTTTCTGCCGGTGTCTGAACTACTACAGGCGGAGGAGTAGTTTCCGGCGGAGTTTCCACCGGTGTCTGTACTTGTACAGGTGGTGTATTATCTGCCGGAGTTTCTGCCGGTGTCTGTTCTTGCTGTTGCTGTTCCTGATTTTCCGCCGGAGCAGGTGGGGTAGTTTCTTTCTTTACATCAACTTCTGAAAATGAAATGTTGCTTAACTCAACGTATCCTGTAAAACCGTTCGTCGATATGTCCGCCCACTGCTGAACGGAACGGTTGAAAATAACTTTGTCATTGTTATAAAGTCTGCAAAGTACAGAACCGTGTTCTATACTGCTTTTCATTTCAACGTAATCTTCACCGTCCGGAACTACTATATATGCCGGTGTAGACGCACTGTCATTATCCTGTATGTTCTGTGAATTGCCGTAACCACCTTTACTGTCTTCACTGGTCAGCGAAAGATTACCGCATGAAGTAAGTAAGGCGGTAAGACATAGTAACGCAATGAATTTTTTCATAATAATCACCTCAGGAATATTATACCATACTTTCATATTAATTGCAACAGAAATATAAAATTAAAAATGGTAATATTGACGGATTTATATAAAAATATGTTGACATTTTCTGTCAGATGTGATATAATGAAAAAAGAACATTTATATAAATTTTCCGTTACCGGTATTTAATACGATTTTTCCGAGTTTTTCCGCATAACGTATGTATTTGTAAGTGTTACCGCCTGAATGTTGCAGACAGCATACTATAATATCTGAACGCTCTATCATGCTTCTGTTACGTATGCGTATCGCTGATTTAGGGTAAGCCCCGGCGGATTCCTGACATATTTCAACCTCATTGTAACAACACATATAATTTTCTTTATGGTCTCTGTAACCTGCTCTCATGTATGGCAGAACAAGTACCGTATGAACGTTATGCCTGCCCATAGCGATACGGCTTATCACTGACGATACAAGCCAGTCAAATTCCCCCTCACGTCCGATAAGAAACTTCACGTAATCGCAGTTATTTACTATATGGTTTATGATGTATATTAAATTTTTCTCAACTCCGGGAATATTTTCAACTTTCCTGTGTCCGAAAAAACTGACAGTACATATATTCATAAAAAAAACTCTCCTTATTCATAATTAAGAATGCACAATTAAGAGTTAAAATAATTATGAATTATTAATTATGAATTATTAATTAATTTATGAGGAGGTCTTTATATGAATGAAGTAAAAAGAGGTTTTGTGCCTACAGATTCGGAGGATTTCAGCACGGAAAATATAAATACGTTACATACAGCCGGTGAGGACGTCTATTTTCTCCTCAACCGTGACTATCCTATAAAAAATGCGATAACTTTTGTCGGTAACCGCTATCAGCTTTCGGAACGGCAAAGGACGGCATTGTCAAGGGTGGTATCGCCGGAAAAAAGTATAGTCTCACGCCGTGAACGTGAACTTTCCGCCGGTGAACTCTCCGGAAAAACGGTACATATCGACGGTTTCAATATAATTATAACGCTGGAAACTGCCTTTTCCGGTTCAACGCTTTTCCGGTGTATGGATAACACTATCCGTGACCTTGCCGGTCTGCGTGGCTCATACCGCCTTATCGACAAAACAGACATAGCCCTTGAAGTACTCGCCGACGCTCTCACGGAACTTGATGTATATAAAGCGGTGTTTTATCTCGATAAACCCGTATCAAATTCCGGACGGCTGAAGAAAAAGATACTTGATTCCATGACAGAAAGAAGTTTCATTACGGAAGTATATACGGAAAATTCGGTAGACCCTATACTTGAAAAACTCGAAAACGTCATAACCGCTGATGCGATTATCTTAGACAGGTGCGGAAGCTGGTTCAATATCAACGACTATATTCTTAAAAATAATGATTGCTTCCAGTGTATTGATATATGTAAAAACAAAAGGCTTTAAACAATTAATAATGAATAATTAATAATTATGAATTGTTATAAAGTTTGCCGGTACAAAATCCGCAAGCCATACACCATTAGCGGAAATATAGAAATTATAACCCTGTCTGTACATCTCACCGGAAAGTACTTTATAGATTACCGGTTTACCGTGCCTGCTCCCTACCTTTTCAGCGGTTACGACATCTGCGGAAAGATGTACGTATAGTCTGCCTTTCGGTATCAGACCCTGTTGATTTATGGAATTTACATACTTTTCCGCCGTACCATGATACAGATATTCCGGTGGCTGACATTTTTTCAGATTAACATCTACATTTACGGAATGTCCCTGATTGGCTCTTATTTTTGTCATATCGTCACTGAAACTGTAACGTCCTTTTTCGTCGGTGCGGACTATTTCTTCAAGAGTGTTCATATCAAGGAAATACTTTCCGGATTTATTAACACCGTCTATCAGTTCGCTGACATCCGCCCAGCCTTTATTATCGAGTTCTATTCCGATTACTTCTGGTTTATGACGGAGTATGAGAGAAAGAAATTTACTTGTTTTTTTTAAATCTACGGACATATTTTCATAACCTCCTGTGCTGTATAATTAATAATTATTAATTATTAATTATTAACTGTTTTTCCATTATATAATTTGTAAGGTAAACACCATTACGGAATACCTGTTGTTCTTTCACTATATAATAATCCCTGTTCAGAAAAAAAGGCTTTGCGGTAATGGATGCATGAGTTATAATTTTTCCGGAAGTCGCATTTTTTTCAAGTTCGTTACAAATGCAGGTTGCTATCTTCTGACGTTGAAAATCTTTATGTACAAAAAGTCTGTCAAGATAACCTGAACTGTCAATATCCCCGAAACCTTTTATTATATTATCAACGGCAACTATTGTATAATGTTCAGTAAAAGAATTATTCCATTCTTCCGGAGTTCTGTTATTATCAGCCCATACGGAAAGCTGTTCCGGTGTATAGTCGTGAGCGTTCACGGTATACACGGTATCACGGAAAAGCCGTATAAGTTCCATACAGTCGGACGGTTTATATTTTCTTATAATCATGACTATTAATTATGCATTCTTAATTATTAATTTAAATAAGTATGCCTAAGAGTATCACGACAATGACGTTAAACCACGTAAAATTTATACTCTCTTGGCTACCGCTTTTCATTTTCGCAAGCCTGATACGTTTGTTCTTGAAGAAAGGTATTCCTGCCGGTGTGAACATATCAAGATACAGATGCGATATACACCCTAAAAACAGTCCGACAAGCGACGGGCTGAAGAAGTATGAGAGTATAAGACACGTTATGTATACTGCCGGTTCATGAAGTATTCCACGGTGATTAGCTCCTGTTTTACCGGATAATCCGCTGAACTTTCCTATTACCGTACTTACGGGGACAGTCAGTTTTCCTATATAACTTACTGGATTATCTATATCCGGAAAAATACCGCCGATAAGTCCGCCGAGTACGAATAATGTAGCAGTTTCCGGAGAATCCGTAAGATTTGGAAGTATTTTTTCGAGTTTATCGGTATTCATTGCAAAAGCAACGCCCAGAGATGCACCGAATACAAAATGACAGTTACCATTCATAAATAAAAAAACTCCTTGATTATGTATTATATATAATTATAGATGATATACCGTATTTTGTCAAGTGCGTAAAGAAATCCCCCCGAAACTGCACATGATTTACAATGTGGTTCAGAGGGGATTTTTAACGTATCTCTCCGCAGGCTGTGTTTTTTTTACCGGATTGCCTGAGAAGTGGTTATCCGGAAGCGTTCAGTCCAGACTGTACCTAATGAAAGACGGTAAGGAAGGGGGAATGTCTTTCATATGGAAAGTGTGCGTTTTGCTATCGGGTATTAATTATGAAACGGTGTCTGATTTCACGAAGTTTTGTATTTCCGGAAATAACACGTTTATGACCGGTTTCATAAAAAAATCAGATTTTTATTTCTTTACAGGTCTGCTTGAAACAGCATCTGATTTACTGCTGAGGAGTTCATTTATACCCTTTGTGATGATGTGGTATTCTTCGATAAGGTCATTGAGGTGTTGTTTGCCCTCTTCGGTGATGTGGTAGTAAACCCTTGTGCGTCTGCGACCGACGAGTACAGGTTCGTCCTCTATGTAGTGTTTGTCAATCATTCTGTAAAGAATCGGATACATAGAACCGTCCTTTATAGCGAACTGTCCTCCGCTTCTTTCCTTCATTTCGCTCAGAATCTCGTAACCGTACATTTCACGCTCACTGAGCAGGTGGAGCAGTACCATTTCAACCGTTCCACGTTTGAGATTTTCACGTACTCTCATTTTAAGAATCGTTCCTTTCCGTTTAAAATATCAATCAGCTTTTACTGATTATCCCTATTATAACATATCAGATTAAAATTTTCAATAGTTTATTTAAAAAATTATATAAAAATTTACATATAGCATAATTTCTGTTAAAAAAAACCGTACGTTTTGCACATACGGTTAAAATATGAGTGTTAGTTTCCGTCTTTCCGGTGACATACGGAAGAGTTCGCACAGTGTTCGCAACCGCATCCGCAGGAAGATTTACCGCTTTTTTTGTTTTTTACCATACCGCCGATTATCAGTGCGACTACCCCGAGGAGTACAAGACCAGTTAAAACAGTACCCATGATGTCACACTTTCACGGCTCTGGTAGATACGCCGTTATGTTTAGCAGGTCTGACGAGCATATAAATCATGAACGCTATGAACGCAACCGCCACAACCAGTCCGACAGGGTGAACGTTACCGGTAAAGAGTGAACCGAACTGGTATACTATCAGAGATACCGCATATGCGAAAACCGTCTGATAGCCGATAGCAAACCACGTCCATTTAGCGGAGTTCATCTCACGTTTTATAGCTCCTATAGCGGCGAAACACGGAGCACACAAAAGATTGAATACGAGTAAAGAGAATGCGGATACGGCGGTATAGTTAGCGGAGAGCATCTGCCATATCTCGTCGCCGTTGTCGGAGAGTTCACCGCCGAAGTGGTAGAGAGTTCCGAAAGTTGCGACGACGTTTTCCTTTGCGATAAGACCCGTAATGGTTGCAACGGAGGCTTTCCAGTCACCAAAGCCGAGAGGTATGAATAACCACGCAAAGAGATTGCCGATTTTAGCGAGTATCGAGTTGTCAAGGTCTTCAATCATGCCGAAAGAACCGTTTTCGATACCGAAAGACTGTAAGAACCATAATAATATAGTTGAAAGAAGTATTATCGTACCGGCTTTCTTGATAAATGACCAGCCACGCTCCCACATTGACCGCATAACGTTGCCGAACGTCGGCATATGGTAGGCAGGAAGTTCCATGACAAACGGAGCAGGGTCACCAGAAAAAATCTTTGTTTTCTTCAGGATTATTCCGGAAATTATGATAGAAATTACGCCGATAAAGTAAGCGGATACCGCAACAAGTCCGGAATTGTTGAAGAACGCACCGGCGATAAGTGCGATAATCGGGAGTTTCGCACCACACGGAATAAATGTAGTTGTCATAATTGTCATACGGCGATCCCGTTCGTTTTCTATGGTACGGCTTGCCATTATCGCAGGAACTCCGCAACCTGTACCGATTAACATAGGTATGAACGATTTGCCGGAGAGTCCGAATTTACGGAAAATTCTGTCCATGATGAAGGCGATACGTGCCATGTATCCGCACGCTTCGAGAAATCCGAGGAAGATAAAAAGTACGAGCATCTGCGGTACGAATCCGAGGACAGCCCCGACACCGCCTATTATGCCGTCTACTATCAGACTTTGTAACCAGTCCGCACAGTTTATATTTTCAAGGAATCCGCCTACCGCACCGGGTATGAGTTCACCGAAAAGAACGTCATTAGTCCAGTCGGTACACCACGCCCCGACGGTTGTTATAGATACGTAGTAGACTATGAACATTATCACTGCAAATATCGGTAACGCAAGAAATCTGTTCGTGACAATTTTGTCTATCTTATCGGAAACGGTAAGACCGCCCTTGTTTTTCTTTTTACAACACTCTTTCATAACCTCCGCTATGTATACGTATCTTTCATTTGTTATGATGCTTTCGGAATCGTCATCCATTTCAGCTTCTGCGGATTGTATATCATTTTCGATATGTTGTAGTGTTTCTTCCGGAATATTGAGTTTTTCAAGTACTTTTTCGTCACGCTCGAAAATTTTTATAGCATACCAGCGTTGCTGTTCGTCGGGATAGTTATGCAGTACCGCTTCTTCTATGTGAGCTATAGCGTGTTCCGCACAACCACTGAAGCTATGTTGTGGAATAGTTCTTTTGCCTGCTCTCGCAACCTGTACCGCTATTTCAGATGCCTTTTCTATACCGGTATTCTTCAGGGCGGAAATTTCCACCACCTGACACCCTAACTTTTCCGCCAGTACGTCAGTTTTGATTACGTCGCCGTTTTTTCTCACAACGTCCATCATGTTGATTGCAATTACTACCGGTATACCTATTTCAATAAGTTGCGTGGTGAGGTAAAGATTTCTTTCAAGATTTGTACCGTCAATGATGTTAAGAATCGCATCAGGTCTTTCGTCGATAAGATAGTTACGTGCTACTACCTCTTCCAGCGTATACGGTGACAGTGAATAAATGCCGGGTAAATCGGTAATAATGACGTCTTTTTTACCTTTCAGGCGACCCTCTTTTTTTTCAACGGTAACGCCGGGCCAGTTACCGACAAACTGATTAGAACCCGTAAGAGCGTTAAAGAGAGTAGTTTTTCCGCAGTTCGGATTACCTGCGAGTGCTATTTTTATATCCATACTCAAATCCTTTCCGTATTAGTCTGTACTAACTTTATTCCAAAAAAAATTATAAAACTTCTATCATTTCCGCATCAGCTTTTCTGAGTGAGAGTTCGTAACCTCTTACGGTAACTTCGATAGGGTCACCGAGGGGTGCAACTTTCCGGACGAATACTTCTGTACCTTTCGTGATTCCCATATCCATTATACGCCTTTTTATCGCACCTACGCCCGTTAATTTCTGAACGGTCACCGTCTGACCTACTTTCACATCTTTAAGCGTCATAAAAAATCAACTCCTATATCATAATTTTTACAGCCATTTCACGACTTACCGCAACTCTCGAATCCTTTACGTTCACGATTAAATTTCCCGCAATCTCGCTTATCACCGTAACCGTACCGCCTGCTACAAAGCCGAGACTTTCGAGAAATTTTTTCGTTTCCGGATTTCCACCGATTTTTTTTATTATATTTTCTTCGCCTGTATCCGCCATAGTCAAAGGCATAACAAAAGCACCTCCTGTAGTTAGTATTCAGTAACATTATATTAACACTCACTGAAAAAAATGTCAATAGTACGGAATTATTTTCGGAAATATATACAATAATTCAATTAATAATTAAGAATTAATAATTAATAATGCACAATGTACATTTTCGATTCATAATTAAGAATTGATTTGTTACTTGACAGAAACACGATAAACGGTTATAATATATAGACAGGAATCAGGAATTAATAATTAACAATTAATAATTAATAATTATAAATTATTGATTGTACAAAAAGAGGAGTGATTACAGATGGAAAAAAGAGTAAAAGATTCATATTCCGAGCAGGTACACGTACTTACGCAGGCGAACATAAACGGTTATAACCGGCTTTTCGGAGGGCAGTTAATGGAGTGGATAGACGTTGTGGCGGCGGTGGTTGCGAGAAGACATTCAGGGCATAACGTCACTACTGCGGTAGTTGATAAGCTGACTTTCAAAGCTCCGGCGTATCCGAATGATACCGTTATAGTGTGCGGATTTGTTACGTATGTGAAAAGAACGTCTATGGAAGTATGTATAAAAAGTTACGTCGAGACCTTAAGCGGTGAGCGGAAACTTATAAATAAAGCGTATCTCGTAATGGTTGCCCTCGACGAAAACGAAAAACCTGTTGAAGTACCCCGTCTTATCCTTGAAACCGACGAAGACCGTGAAAACTGGGAATCCGCACGAAAACGTGACCTGCTCCGGAAACAGCGTCATGATGAAAAATTCTGATTTTTTGAATCGCCGGTATTGTTTTTTTACTGGTGATTTTTTTTAACTGTTGAAGTTTTTCCGGAAATGTGTTATAATATATCCGACAGGTTACGGCTTGTATTTTTTATGAAAAGGACTGATTTTTAAATGTTACAGGATATTAAGCCTAAAAAACTGGATAATCACTATTCCGCCGACGTTCTCCCGGATAGTGACAGTATTTTCTTTCATTTCAGAGGTTGCGAAGTACTCGTAAACGATACGGATTCACCGTTTCCGGTATACAGAACGTTCGTCTCTGAACACCCTGTGTATCTGTTTTCCATAGCGGACGTGAAGTATTTCCTCGCCCGTGATATGCAGGTCTCCGTTCCGGATGGGTATACATATAAAAATATACGGTCTCTGCGGAGTTCCCGTAACGTAAGCAAGGAAAATTTCTTCGCACTCTTTACCGCTTATCATCTTTCGGAGTGGTACAGGTCTAACTGTTTCTGCGGTAGTTGCGGACAGCGTACGGAATTATACCGGATTGAGCGTGCTATGAGATGTACGGGTTGCGGAAAACTGATATATCCCCGGCTTAATCCGGCGGTAATAGCAGGAGTAATAAAAGATGATAAGCTACTCATAACGCATTACGTAAAGAACAGAGGCGTTACGTGTAATGCACTGGTTGCCGGATTCACGGAGATTGGCGAGACTTTCGAGGAAACGGTAAGACGTGAGGTAATGGAGGAAGTGGGACTTAAAGTAAAGAATATACGTTATTATAAGTCGCAACCGTGGGGATTTTCCGGCGGTATTCTTGCCGGATTCTTCTGCGAGGTTGACGGCAACGATAATATAACTATCGATTCAAGCGAGTTAAGCAGTGCGGTATGGACTGACAAGAAAGATATTTCCGGACAGACTGACGATTACAGCCTCACAAATGAGATGATGATGTACTTTAAAAATTCATAATTGAGAATGTATAATTAATAATTATCAGGATAGTGTGGTGTTTGTGGTGCTTATTTAGCTATTTTATAACCCTTTCGTGTAGAAGATAAAAGTTATAAAGGTTTTATAAAATGCGATTTATCCACCACTATCCACCACAGGACAGCTATTAAATTATAATTAATAATTGTTAATTATTAATTGATAACAAGGAGGTCGTATGGAGCAGGATTTCAAACAATCGGAAAAAAAGAAAAATAAAGTACAGAAAATGCTTACACGTATGCTGATGCCTATGCTTATACTGATACTTTTTCAGCTCGTGACGTTTTTTTCCGTACTTGCGGTAGGTGGTGAATTTTCGTTCATAAAGGAATATGCATACGATACGCTGACGGAGAAGACACGCAACCGTACAAGTTACGTTGAAAAGGAACTTTCACAGAAAATTACGTCTGTAAACGAGTATGCAGTTGAGATAAACAACATAGTCCGGCAACGGCTCGTGGAAAACGATACGGATATTTCCGCACTTAAAACGGATAAGGATTTAAACAGACAGATTATGGAAGATTCCGTTGACAGCATAATATATCTTTTAAGACGGAGTATGGCAAATGATGCCTTTGTCATTCTGGATACCGGCGATTTGTACAATAACAGCGGTAAAACCGACAACAAAGCCGGTATTTATCTGCGTGACCCCGACCCTTCAACAGATTCAGGTTATAAAGATTTACTTATGGAAATAGGTTATTCGTCAATATCAAAGGACTTCGGGATAATACTTGATTCCGGCTGGAAAGCACGTATGGAAGCTGATACCACCGATTTACTGACTTATGATTTTTATTATACTACCCTGAGGAATGCACAGGAAAATAATACAATGCCGATAGAACGTTTAGGCTACTGGAGCGGATTTTCAAATATAAACCCGAACAGTGCGGGAAGTCTGAAGTATACGATACCGCTTATAGCAGATGACGGGACGGTATATGGCGTAATGGGTATAGGTATAACGGAAAAAAGCCTGTTAGTGAACCTGCCACCTGATGATTTTGTAAGCGACAGTACGTGTTACTTATTGTGTAACGGTAAGGATAATGCCGACGTATTCAATATCTGTATGCACTCCGGTGTATCTTTCGGAAAATTAATCGGTTCGCAGAAGACGTTAAGAACTACAGGGCAGGTTGACGAAAATGTGTTTAGTTTTCCGTTGGATTCGGGTATAGATGCGGTAGGTAACATACAGAATATAAACTTATACAATTCCGAAAGTCTTTATGCCGGGGAACGGTGGGCTTTGATTTCCGTTGCGGAAAAAAGCGACGTGCTTTTTATATTCAGTAATCTTGTAAAAATGCTTTTCATATCTGCATTGATTTCCGTTGCGGTAAGTATCGTTGTAATGTCGGTAGGCTGTAATACTATTGTAAAACCTATTTCAGCAGTAATCCGGACAATCAATTCAAAACGTGAATACAATGAAGCGATAAAATTTCAGTCCACTAAAATTTACGAACTCGACCAGCTCACCGATGCAATAACGCAGTTGCAGATAAACGTTCATAATTTTTCCTCGCAGGTATCAAAAATGATACGTATTGCAGACGTTGGTTTATGCACTTTCATGTACGACAGTATGGACGACAGCGTTTTTGTCGCACAGAGTATGCTTAAACTGCTGAATCTTTCCGTAAAGTATCAGGAAGATATAGTAATAAGCCGACAGCTTTTCCTTGAAAACATAATAGCTGACAAAACACGTGAAATTATTGCGGAATGTCTTTCCGGAAAATCCGTTGAGGCGGAGACGAGTTTTTCAGAAGAATACTGTATTGAAGACCCTGAAAAACCTACCGTATGGATGCGTATAAGTGTAGTATGCAACAGTAACAAGATAATCGGCGTTCTTCAGGATATAACCAATACGATACTTGAACGACAGCGTATAGAGTATGAACGTGATTATGACGGTACAACCGGACTTCTTAACCGTCACGCATACTATCATAAAGTACACGACATTTTCAGTAAACCGGAGAAATCAGGTATTGCGTGTATCATAATGCTTGACCTCGATAATCTGAAGTATGTCAACGACACATACGGTCACGACTTCGGCGACGATTATATAAAGACCTCCGCTAACGTACTTAAGGAGTTCAAGAAGTACAATGATGGTATTGTATCAAGACTTTCCGGCGACGAGTTCAACGTGTGCCTTTACGGTTTCAGTAGTAAAGAGGAGGTATGGAAAGTAATTTCAGCGGTACGTGAAAAGTTGCTGAACAGTTATTGTTTACTGTCGGACGGTACACATTATAAGATACGGGCGAGTGCGGGCATAGCATGGTATCCCGACGATTCAACTTCACCGGAACTGCTTATGAAGTACGCAGATTTTGCTATGTATACGGTGAAACATACCAACAAGGGCGAAATAACGGAGTTTGATATGAACGCATACGCCAAGGATTCCGTACTTATAACAGGCGTTGAGGAAATGAATAAGATTATTGAAGAGTGCCGGATAAGATACGCATTTCATAGTATAATATCCGCACGTACCGGGGAGGTTTACGGTTATGAAGCACTTATGAGACCTCAATCGGCTGTACTTCATTCACCGGCGGAACTTTTACGTATAGCTAAAACCGGTGCGAAACTTTACGAAATAGAGCGTCTGACGTGGAAGGAAGCTCTTAAATCTTTCCGAAGACAGCGTGAACTCGGAAACATTCCGGAAAATGCTTACATATTCGTGAATACAATATCAAATGCAATTCTTGAACACCCTGATATAGACGTAGTAGAAAACGAAAACAAGGATATACTTTCAAAAATAGTAATGGAAATCACGGAAAGTGAAGACGTTGACGACAGCGTGAATATGCGTAAACTGGAACGTCTCAGAAAATGGAACGCACATCTTGCACTCGACGATTTCGGGACAGGTTATAACAGTGACTTTGCACTTATAACAATGCATCCCGATATAGTAAAAATAGACCGTTCAATAATAAGCAGTTGCGATAAGGACGTAAGCAGGCGTACCATAATAGAAAATATCGTGAAACTTTCGAGAACACGTAATATAAAGGTACTCGCCGAGGGTGTGGAAACGGAAACGGAATTAAAGACAGTAATAGAATGTGGCGTTGACTTGTTACAGGGATATTTTATAAACCGTCCAGTATTCGAGCCACAACCGGTCACTCAGGAAGTAACAGACAAAATAATGAAATATCAGATATAAAAAGAATCCCCTTGTATCTCTACAGGGGGATATTTTTTGTATTATGCGTGTGAATTTTTTGCGTTCCGTGTGTTAAAAGCGGATATACCGGCATAAACGGCGGATTTACCGAGTTCCTGTTCAATGCGGAGTAGCTGATTATACTTTGCAACACGTTCAGACCTGCACGGTGCACCTGTTTTTATCTGACCGGTATTCATTGCAACGGCAAGGTCGGCAATTGTAGTATCTTCCGTCTCACCTGAACGGTGCGAGATAACGGCGGTATATCCGGCTTTATGAGCCATTTTAACAGCTTCTATAGTTTCCGATACTGTACCTATCTGATTAAGTTTTATCAGTATGGAATTACCTGCTCCGAGGTTTATACCTTTTTCAAGCCTTTTCGTATTCGTTACAAATAAGTCATCACCTACAAGCTGAATTTTGTTTCCGTTTTCTTTCGTCATTTTCTGCCATCCTGACCAGTCTTCCTCGTCGAGACCGTCTTCAATGGATATAATCGGGTATTTTTCTGAAAGTAATTTCCAGTGGTTTATTAACTCTTCAGATGTAAAATTTTTCCGTGATTTAGGTTGTGTGTAGAACCCCATGCCGTGTTCAGTGTCTTTCCATTCGGAAGAAGCAACGTCAAGAGCAATCATAAAATCTCTGTATGGTTCGTAACCGGCGTATCGTATGGCATCTGTAATAATTTCAATGGTTTCTTCGTCACCGGAAAGGTCAGGAGCGAAACCGCCTTCATCACCGACTGCCGTCGACAGACCTTTTTTCCGGAGAATTTCTGCGAGTTTGTGGTATACTTCCGTACACCACCGCAGAGCCTCTTTAAACGATACCGCCCCTGTCGGTACAATCATAAACTCCTGCGTATCGACTGTATTTCCTGCGTGTACCCCACCGTTCAGAATGTTCATCATAGGGACGGGGAGAGTATTTGACTGTATACCGCCTATAAACCGGTATAATGGCATATTCATTGCAACTGATACCGCTTTAACGGTTGCGACAGATACCGCCAGTATCGCATTTGCTCCCAGATTTGATTTGTCTTCCGTACCGTCGGCGGTAATCATAGCCTTATCGACGGCATATATATCTGTAGAATCCATACCGGAAAGCGTATCATTTATCACCGTATTTATATTTTTTACCGCTTCCGATACACCTTTTCCGTTGTATCTGTTCTTATCGCCGTCCCGCAGTTCAAGAGCTTCATATTCTCCGGTAGATGCTCCGCTGGGTGCTGTCCCCCTTGCTGTTGAACCGCCGGAAAGTGTAACGTCTGCCTCAACGGTGGGATTACCCCTTGAATCGAGTATTTCCCTGCCGGTAATTTTTTCTATTTTCAGATTTTTCATATCATAAACTCCTGTTAAAAATTTAATTGATAATATATTTTTACTTGTTATATCATAAATAATTCATATATTTATTGTAAATTATTTATGAACGGACTGACGTATGTCTTATATCAATGATATAATATAGATAAATCCATAAGAAAGGAAGAGTAATATTATGAAAAACGACCGGGAAAAGCGATTACTTGAAATATTTTTCAGGGCGTTACACGGTGAAGGCATTTCCGTAAAACAGTTTGCACTTGAAAATGAACTTTCCGTAAAGACAATCAGCAGAGACATAAACGTAATACAGGAATTTTTAGCGGAAAACCGTGAACTCTTAGGAAATGCGGAACTTGGTTATTCCTATCATGAAAAAGCATATATACTCCAGAATGACGAATTTCTCAAAAACAGCGAACTTTTAACATTAGTAAAAATAATAATCGGGAGCAGGTCTCTTAATAAAGAGGACGTACTGACGATTATAAGTAAAATAAAGCGGTTCACAACGATAAAAGACCGTAAGAAACTTGAAAAACTAATCAGGAAGGAACTGTATCACTACCACGAAGTAAAATCAGACTGCCGGAGCGTAATAGATAACATATGGAAAATAGCACAGGCAATAGAAAACGGGCAGGTATTGACGATAACTTACTATAAAATGAATCGTCACGAAGTAAAGCGGAAAATAAAGCCGGTTTCTATAATGTTCAGCGAGTACTATTTTTATATGATAGCATATCATTATAATGATATGAAATTCAAGCCGGTATATTATCGTATAGACAGGATTTCCGACATTGTAGGGAATAAGGAAAAATTCACTCTCGACCGTGAACACAGTTTTGATGAGGGAGATTTAAGAGAAAAAAATCAGTTTATGTTTCCGGGTGAGAACGTAAGGATATGTTTTGAATTTTCCGGACTGTCATTGCAGGCTATACTTGACCGTCTGCCGACCGCAAGGGTAGTAGAGAAAAAAACAGACGGAGTAAGTGTAGTTGAAGCGGAAGTGAATAACGGCAGGGGAATAATAATGTATCTGCTGTCACAAGGGGCATGGGTGAAAGTAATATATCCGGAATCACTTGTAGATGAGATAAAGACGGAAATAGAAAAAATGAACGCTCTGTATCAATAATAAATATGAAAAAAAGGGTTGAAAAATCCGGTATGATGTGATATAATAGACAAAGAGTATTTTTATTATTCATGGAGGCGTAATTTATTTATGACACGTTTAGACTTAATAGAAATGGAATGTACATCATGTAAAAATACCATATTCGGCGATAAGAATGCAGAATACTGGTACTGTGGTATATGCGGAAAGCGTATCGACTTAAAGGTATCAATGGAACTTCAGGAGAAGGAAAACAGATTGAAAGCGAAAGAATCGGAGTTAAACATCAAGGAGAAAGCATTAAAGAAAAAAGAGGCGGAACTCAAGGAAAAAGAGGAGATTATAAAGGCACTCGAAAACGGCGAGGAACTCATGAAACCGAAAGCTCCGGCAACTCCTACTTTCAAGGCAAATCAGACAGCTGACGGCGTTGTTCCTACTCTTGTAAGACCTGATACAGTACTGAACAATCCGGAAATGAAGTTCACGAATCTTGCCGGAGACGCAAATAAAAAACCTGAATATGCTGTACCGTTTAAACCAGTAACACCGGCAAAACCTGTTGCACCTGCTCCGGTAACACCAGTAACGCCGGTTAAACCTGAAATAAAACCTGAAATTCCTGAACCCGATAAAGAACCTGTTATACCGAAAAAACCTAAGCCTCAGACACCGGCAAGCGACGGTAAACCGAAGGAGTTTGAGATGACGGAGCATACATTAATAAAGTATAATACACTGAATCCTAATATTGTAAAAGTAAGTTTGCCTGCTAATATATGGCGTATCGGTTCGGGAGCGTTTAAAGGTAATACAAATATAACTTCTGTGGTATGCAGTGACAACGTAAGGGAAATATGCGATTCTGCGTTCATGGACTGCTCTTCACTTACGGAAGTAACACTTTCCAACGATATAAAAAAGATAAACTTCAAGACTTTCAACGGTTGCGAGAAGTTAAAAACTATAACGATACCGGAAAGTGTCAGGGAGATAATGTGTGATTCCATGGTATGCGGACTTGAAGAAATAGTTTTCAGGAGTGCAAAAACTACATGGGAGCAGGCAAGCGATGCGGCAGAAGCATCTTTTGCGATAGACAAGAACGGTAAGGGCAAAGGGGTAAACAGATTTATTTTTCGTGGAACAGAGTATAAAGCAGTAGACGTTTTCAGACACGGTTCACTTAGCAACTACTTCAAGGCTAACGGATTATGTCAGTACTGCGGAAGTAAATTCAGTTTCGTAAACGGAAAGTGTCCGAACTGCAAGACGAAAAAAGATTATTGATGTGAGGTGAGTTAATGAAGTATACACAGGGGAAATATCTGATAACCGACAAGAAAAGTATCGCACGTGAGATATACAGCTTTACGGTAAAATGTCCGGAAGTGGCGGAGATTGCAACCGCCGGACAGTTCGTACACATAAGGACGGGAAATTTCACGCTCCGCCGACCTGTTTCAATATGCGGTATCGACCGGAAAAACGGTACACTCCGTATAGTATTCGAGGTAAGGGGAGCAGGTACGGAAGAAATATCACGTCTTAACGCCGGAGATTTACTGGATATGCTCGCACCTCTCGGACACGGTTTCACGATAAATCAGAACTTTAAAAAGGTAATTCTGATGGGTGGTGGAATAGGTACGCCTCCGATGCTGTCACTTGCGGGGATATACGGTGAAAAGGCTACTGTTATAACCGGTTTCCGTAATGCAGGAGCGGTAATATTACAGGATGATTTCAAAAAGACAGGTGCGGAAGTGATACTGTGTACGGATGACGGTTCAACAGGCAGACACGGATTCGTAACAGAACCATTTGCGGAAATGACAGAGGGTACAGATGCGGTATATGCTTGCGGACCTATGCCGATGTTAAAGAGAATCGCCGGAATATGTAACGAAAATGACGTATTCTGTGAAATATCACTTGAAGAGCGTATGGCGTGTGGTATAGGAGCGTGTTTAGGCTGTGCGTGCCGTACCGTCCGTGACGGTGACGAGTATTTCGCACACGTATGCAAGGAAGGTCCTGTATTCAATGCAAAGGAGGTAATTTTTTAATGGCTGATTTGTCAGTAAAAGTATGTGGTATAGACTTTAAAAATCCGGTCATACCAGCTTCCGGCGTGTTCGGATACGGCAGAGAGTATGAAGAATTTTTCCCACTCGAAAAACTCGGCGGAATCGCTACAAAAGGTACGACCTTACACAGACGTACCGGTAATCCGTCGCCACGTATAGCGGAAACGCCGTCAGGTATGCTGAACTCCGTTGGCTTACAGAATCCAGGTATAGACCATTTCATAAGTAAGGAGTTACCGTATCTGCTGGAAAAAAATACAGTAATACTCGCAAATATAGCGGGTTCAACGCCTGAGGAATGCGTACAGGTTGCGGAAAAACTGGAGAGTACGGCGGTACATATGATAGAGTTGAATATATCATGTCCGAACGTAAAACAAGGTGGTGTGGCATTTGGTACTGATTGCGTAATGGCACATGAAGTAGTAAGCAAGGTACGTAAAGCGACTACAAAACCGCTTGTAGTGAAGCTTTCACCGAATGTAACGAGCATAACGGATATTGCGAAATCTGTCGAAGATGCCGGAGCTGATGCGGTATCACTGATAAATACGTTACTTGGAATGCGTATAGACATCAACACACGGAGACCGGTTTTAAGAAATAACGTCGGCGGTATGAGCGGACCGGCAGTATTTCCGATAGCGGTACGTATGGTATGGCAGGTTGCAAACGCTGTGAAAATCCCCGTAATCGGTATGGGTGGAGTGTCCGGCGGTAGAGATGCGATAGAGTTAATGATGGCTGGTGCAAGTGCGGTACAGGTGGGAGCGTCTATATTTACAGACCCTTACGCACCTATAAAAATAATCGAGGAAATGAACGAATTTCTCGACAGTAAAAATATAAAGTCGGTACGTGATATTATCGGCACTGTCAGACCGTGGTGAACGATTATGATAATAATGTCCGTAGACTTTGGAGATTCAAGAACAGGTATAGCGGTATGCGGTAAAGCGGAACTGTTGGCGACGCCGTTATGTGTAATATCTGAAAAGGATTTTGATAAATGTATAGAAAAAACCGCTGTCCTTGCGAGAGAACAGCGGGTTGAGGAAATAGTAGTAGGATACCCGAAAAATATGAATGGTACGATAGGTGAGAGAGCGGAAAAATGTCAGAAATTTTCTGAAAGACTGTCGGAACTTGTAGAATGTCCCGTAACTTTGTGGGACGAGCGTTGCACGACGGTATCCGCACATAACATACTTAACGTCACGAATACGAGAGGTAAAAAGCGTAAGGCAGTAGTAGATGCGGTATCAGCGGTGATAATACTTGAAAGTTATATGGGATACCGGAAAAATAAAGGTCTCGCACCTACATTATGATTGACTTTATATCGTCGATAAGGTGACTTGCCGATTTTAACGTCTTTGCGGTATCTTTTTTGATACTGTACTTCTTTACAGGTGGGGCGGAACTCAGGGCATAGTAAGTGAACCCCGCAATAGCTCCGGCGGTTGCACCCTTGACAATTGATTTCATATTCATATTCATTGTGTAATCTCCTGAAACTTATTTCCGGAAGTAATCCGGTATAGTTATTCTATGTCGTAAAAATTTCAATATACATGGTGATAAAAAATGCATAATCTTAACATTGTACTCGTCGAACCGCAGATTCCGCAGAATACGGGAAATATTTCACGTACATGTGCGGTAACCGGTGCGAAACTGCATCTTGTAAAACCTTTAGGGTTTGAGATTTCCGATAAACACTTGAAAAGAGCAGGTTTAGACTACTGGGACAAACTCGACATAACGTATTATGAAAATTTAACTGATTTCTTTGAAAAAAACGAATCCGGAAATTTTTTCTACTTCACGACGAAAGGAAGACACGTACACAGTGACGTTGAGTATCCTGATAATGCGTATCTTGTTTTCGGCAGGGAAGATGCAGGACTTCCGGAGGAACTGTTATATAAAAATCCTGATAATTGCGTAAGGATACCTATGAGGAACAGTTTAAGAAGTCTGAACCTTTCAAACTCGGTAGCTGTAGCGGTATACGAGGTATTGAGACAGTGGGATTATCCCGATTTATCGAGAGAAGGCAAGCTGACAAAATACGAATGGTAAGCGGAAATTACAGTTTTTATTGATTTCCATTATTACAATGAAAAAAATCAGAACGTATATAACACGTTCTGATTTTTAATGCTTATTTTACGAATGTATTAAATATTTGGCTTACAGTTTTTTCGTCCATGCTGAATTTGCTGGCGGCAGCACTGATAGCCTGAGCAGGTGTATTCTTTTCAAGAATTAATTTAATTGCATATGCAATTACCATAAGTATTATTTCTACAGGAACAGGCAAAGTAAATTTAGATGCTGCTAACACAATTTTACCTATGTTCATAATTGATTTCCTCCTTTCCGAAAACTTAAATTATTTCATTATAATAGCCTCTAATATTTTCCGTAATAGTGATGATTTGTTATGAATATCTGGTATAATTTCAATGATATTTAAAAAAATTTTCACATATAC
>JAIDCY010000077.1 GCA_029055625.1 Ruminococcus sp.
TTTAGTGAAAGATTTTATCATAACATAAATTTTTTGTTAATATCATTTTAAAAAAATTTAATATTGTTTTTTTTTTTTTTTTATACAATATTACTAAATAATCACACAAAAAAACAGGCTTACTGTATAGTAAGCCCGTTCTGTTATTGTTTAACCTATGTTCAGGAGATCCGACTGTGAAATCGGTAGTTTGTCTTCGCTGAGCATTTCAAGATTGATAAGCTGTATTGCCAGAGCGTCCAGATTGGTCAGACCGTCACCCTGATTTACTACATCGGCTGCCTTTATATGTGCGTCGTCGATTACGTATTTTGTCGGATTTATTATTGACTGCATTATAAGAACCGCATCCGCTAATGATAACTGACCGTCACCGTTTGCGTCACCTTTTTTGATGTTACCTGGAGCAGGTGCTTGTGTTGTAGTGGTTGTTGTGGTAGGTCTTGTGGTAGTTGTTGTAGTTTGCTGTGCTGTACCGTCAGTATATACCTTTATTGATTCTATTACAAAGTCCTGACAGTCTACCCACCATGTACCGAATTTAACTTCTCCGCCGTACTGATACTGTGCGATGTCCGCAATATTCGCCGGTACGTTCCAGGTTACCGTACCTTTATTTCCAGAGATGTTCTGTTCCATATCTTCACCCTGTGCCCAGTAATCCGGTGCAACACTCGTTGATGTTCCGAAAGCTCCCTGCCATTTACCGACGTTTCCGCCGTTCTTGGATGATATTGTTATTTCAACTTTCTTTACTTTCTCCGTTGCCGGTATGTTGAACTGTTTCCACTCGAAACCTACCATTTTATCATCTGAATTTTTATCATAGTTTACTGTTTTGTTAGGTTTGATTTCATACGTACCGGCGGAACTGCTGTTATTGCCACCCTGATTAGGGGTAGTAGTGGTAGTGTTGCCGTTGTTACCGCCCTGGTTAGGTGTTGTATTTGAAGAACCGGAATAAGCATTAGTATATACGTTTATTTCGTCTATTGTGAAGTCCTGACAGTCTACCCACCATGTACCGAACTTCACTTCTCCGCCGTACTGGAACTGTGCTATATCTGCGATATTTGCCGGTACGTTCCATGTTACTACTCCTGAATTTCCGGAGATGTTCTGTTCCATATCGTCACCCTGTGCCCAGTAATCCGGGGCGATACTTGTAGATGTTCCGAATGCACCCTGCCATTTACCAACGTTTCCGCCGTTCTTTGAGGAAATCTTTACTTCAACTTTTGTTACTTTCTCCGTTGCTGGTATGTTGAACTGTTTCCACTCGAAACCTACCATCTTATCAGTAGCGTTCTGGTCGTAATTTACCGTCTTGTTAGGCTTTATAGAATAAAGTCCGGAAGAAGATGTATTGTTGTTACCGCCCTGTGTGGTAGTTGTAGTGTTTATAACAGGTGCTTGTGTGGTGGTGGTAGTAGTCTGTACCGGTGACGTTACATTCGGATTGCCGGAAGATACGCTACCTACACCCTCTATTGAACTTTCTACTGAACCGCTCTTGTATACCGAGTAAAGACCGGCAGCAGCTCCCACGAGTGTAGCATTGTAGTCAAGTGTAACCTCGTTTGCGGTATAGTCCTTTACGGAATCGGTATAAGAACCGTTAGCATCTACAGGACCGCCTACCAGTGCACCTACAAGAGTATGACCGTTCGGGCTTGACTGTGTATTATCACCCATTTCGTCGAAACTGGAGTATCCGGAAGCTGCACGGTGGTGCGGATTCTTTGCGGAATTAGGAGCAAATCCTACTACAAAACACGTCGGAGATGCACTGCCTACTCCCTTATTACCTAAAATGTAATCCATCTGTCCTTTTGCCCATTCGTTATAACTTGCCGCACCATATTTTGTTGCAACAAGTGCCGTCATCTGCTGTGCGGTGTTGTATCTCGCACTGCCCCATTGAGTTTCAAAATAATAATTGTCTGAATTTGCACCGTGTCCGTTGAGATAGTCAGTTACTTTCTGCCAGTCAGCAGAATCGCCGGTAATTTCTGCCTGTAAAATACCTGCTCCCATTGATACGTTATTCCAGCTCATTGTAGAGTAGATACCCCATTTGCCACCGTCCATACCGGAAGAACCTTTATCACTGGTATTCATATATGTGCTGAGGAAGTCCTTGTATGTGTTGTCATTTGTTGCCTTATATAACCAACCGGCTGCCCATGCCTGGTCGTCATAGTAATCCCATGATGCATAGAAGCCATTAGGTCCGTCAGTAGCTTTCTGATTGTGCTGTGTGGAGAAGTTGAAAAGTGCCTTTGCATACTTTAAGTCCTCAGCGTTACCGAAGTTAACATAGTTTACCGCAAGTGCTGCCGCATACGAAGCCGCTATATCACTTGCACCGGCAGACGTACTGAATGTCTTACGGCTACCGTCTTTATGTACTTCCGGTGCACACCATACAGCATGGTCAGCATCACCGTCACCAATCTGATATACGAATTTTGTAACAGTATCACCGCTTAATGTTGTACTGTTCTTGAAGAATGTAGCGAAGTAGTCGGTGATTGTCTTCAGGTGATTTCCCTGACCTGTTGCGTCGTAAGCGTCTTTAAACTCATAGTATCCCCAGCCGAGCGTTGAAGCGGAATATCCTGCCGGAAGTCCGAATTTTGCGTGGTCTCCGGCGTCGTGATAGCCACCGTCTACCTCGTCGGATGTGTGGCAGTCATCACGCCATGTCAGAGCGGATGTTTCGCCAACCTGTTTACCACACATATTAGCGTCGTAAAAATACATGGAATACTGAAGGAGTTTCGCATAGTTACTGTCTGCGGCGTTTGTGTTCATGATTACCGCTGACATTGGAGTTGCCATAGTGGATACAGCGAGTACACTGCTTACTACAGCTGATTTGATTTTGTTCATATTTTTCTTGTGCATAAAACTAAACCTCTTTTCGTAAAAATATGCCTATTTTAATATGCTGATTTAATTATACCGTGTTTTCTCACTTAATGGGTTACGGAAATATTGCTATCTGTTTACAATTATATTACAATTATGTTACTATATGGTTAAAATTTAACATTTTATTAATATAACATTAAAAAACCGGTAAAAATTAAAAAACAGGCACACCGCAGTGTGCCCGATAATCTTATTCCTCGATAATTGAGAAAATTGTTTCACTTGTTGTAGGTAAATCGCCTTCGGTAAGAAGTTCTATACATATAAGCTGTACCGCTAAAGCGTCCATAGGAGTTAAACTGTCGCCGACGTTCACAGAATCGGCATTAATAAGATTTTGTCCCTCTATAACGTATTCTGCCGGATTGCTGATAGACTGCATTATAAGTACAGCATCAGCAAGTGTTATATCACCGTCACCGTTAGCGTCGCCGTATTTTATGTTCTTATTTTCTTCTATAACTTCAAGAGTATTAATACTAGATATAAGCTGGTATGTTTCCGGAGCATCTGAAAAACTTCTATCATATTCTTTATAACTAAAAATTATATGCACGAGTTTGCCTGTGCCTATTTCCTGTATCTGTTTAAACTCTGCGTCTTCAACGTTATATCTTCCGTACTTTTCAAACTCAACGATTTTTTTATCAGCATCTATTTCCTTGATTCTGTCTTCAAAACCGGTATTTTGCCATTTCCAGGCTGTAACTGTTGTAGTAGTCTGTATTGTAGTAGTTTCTGTAGTGGTTGTTTCCGTTGTAGTAGTAGTTTCCGTATCCGTTTCTGTAGTAGTTTCGGTTGTAGTGGTTGTGGTAGTTTCTGTAGTGGTTTCCGTCGTGGTGGTTGTACTATCAACCGGTGCTTCACCCTTTGCGACTGCTATTTCCTCCGGATATACCGTTACTTCATCGCCGATTGATTCTACTACCTGACCCGTACCGTATATGTGATAAAGTCCTACAGCTGTTCCGACAAGTCCCACCTGATAGTCAAGAGCTACCTCGTTAGATGTTGCATCTGTAATATCGTTCTTGAAAGAATGGAAGTCTTCATTTGACGGACCGCCACAGAGTGCACCGTAAAGAACATGACTTCCCGGAATACTTGCGTAATCTCTCGAATACCAGTTCTGCCATGAATCGCCTACATCAAGATTTGATGCCGCACGGTGATGTGGTGATGTTGCGGATACGTCATTATATCCCACTACCAGGCATACATCAGCGTTATTCTTACCTAATATCATATCCGTCTGACCCTTACACCATTCAGCGAAGTTCGCACCGGATTTTTCTTTATATTTCGTAGCAACTAATGCACAGGTCTGCATTAAGGTGTTATGTCTTGCACTGCCCCATGAATTCATAATATAGAATTTATTCTGATTCTGATTCACAATGCCTCTTATATAATTTACCGGCTTATCCCAGTTACCGGTTATTTCAGCGTTTATTATCGCCGCACCAAGCCATACACCACCGTAATAGTAATCGTTTACCCAGTCATTAGTACCGCTTGTATCTTTACTGTTCGCATCGAGATATGGTTGTTCACCTGTTGCAATGTAAAGCCAACCGGCAGCCCATGCTATATCGTCTTCAACGCTCTTGTCCTGATACGTCTGCTGGTCATACGTCATTTTTCTGTTTTTTGAAGCAAATTCGTAAAGAGCCTTTGCATACTTCAGATCGTCTTCATTACCGAAGTTGATATAATTCTGTGCGAGTGCGGCGGCATACTGTGCGGCGGTATTGCTTGCACCGTCGGAAGTTGCATAATATTCGTTACTGCCTCTTGACATTAATTCCGGAGCTTTCCACTTACTGTGATCTGCTCCGTCGTCGCCTATCTCGTATATGAATTTTGTCACGTTGCCATTGCCGTCAAGCGTTGTACAGTTCTTAAAAAACTGTGCGAATTCGTCCGTGATGTCCTTAAAATGTGCATATGTACCTGTTTTCTGAAATTCGTCCTTATACTCGTAATACATCCAGCCAAGCGTTGAAGCAGTGAAGCCTTCTGTGAGACCGCATATAATACCGTCTCCGGCGTCGTGGAAACCACCGTTAGCAGTATTGTCTGTGTGACAGTCACCACGCCATGAAAAATGTGACTTCTCACCTGCTCCGATACCGCAGTAGTTGGCATCATAAAAATAAAGCGAATACTGTAAAAGTTTTGCGTAGTTGTCGAGACCTAATGCAGACTCATCAACAGCTGAAACCGGTACTGATACCGCACCAGCTATTGCCGAAACTGCCATTACCGCCGACGATACAAACGCCGTCAGTTTTTTCTTGAGTTTTCCCTTTGACATAGTTATAACTTCTCCTCTCATGATAAAAAAGTATTATTTTTATTATATCATATTTTTCCTGAAAATTGTTAATAAACTGTGTACAGATTTAAATTTGTGTATTTTTTCGGCATATTATCAAAAAATTACTGTTCATATTGTACATTTTAACGATACTTTTTTTTATTTCAAATTCTCTTGCAAAAACAATCCGGATGTGTTATAATAGTATATGTACTTTTCATAACGGTGGTGGACTTTATGCCAAGATTCTTTACAAACGAAATCAACGAAGATAATATTATCATTACCGGCAGTGATGCCAATCATATAGGACGTTCGTTACGTATGAAAAAAGGCGAACCAGTTACTTTATGCTGTAACGGCACTGATTACAACTGCGTTATCAACTCTATCACTCCGGATACCGTATATCTTGACCTCGTATCAAAAAATGTATGTGCTTCTGAACCGTCGGTAAAAGTAACGCTTTTTCAGGCTGTACCGAAACTGGACAAACTCGAATATATCATACAGAAAAGCGTTGAACTCGGTGTATCTGAAATAGTCCCGGTACTGACAAGGCGTTGTATATCACGTCCGGACGAAAGGGATTTTTTAAAAAAACTGCCCCGTTTACAGAAAATAGCGGAACAGGCTTCCAAACAGTCGGGACGTGGCATTATTCCGGTAATAACGCCGATATTAAGTTATAAAAACGCTCTCCATATGATGTCGGAACTTGACAGGACTGTTATTCTTTACGAGGAGCAGGGCGGTATTTCTTTCCGTGATGTCAATTTCAATGACGTTAAAACAATAGGTCTTGTAGTCGGAAGTGAGGGCGGTTTTGACCCCGAAGAAACGGAATCAGCAGTAGAAGCCGGGGCAGTGCGTGTATGGCTCGGAAAAAGAATACTCCGCTGTGAAACTGCACCCGTAACCGCTTTGTCAATTCTTATGTTTCTGACAAATAATATGTAAAAGTGTTGCAATCTCCGGAAAAGTGTGTTATAATGTTTTCATGATTATCGCAGACCGTTTAAAAGCGGGTTCGATAAATAAAAATTCTTGCAAAGAAAAGAGGAATAAAAATGAATAAGTTTTTAGCTGGTATGCTCGTTGTCGGAGCTGTTGCGGCTGTCGGAACTGTTGTAAAACACATTCTCAAAGACAACTCGGCAGATGATTACGATGATTTCGACGAATACGATGATGACGATTTCTTCGATGAGGACGACGACATAGAAATTGAAATTTCTGAAGATACCGACGATAAAGAAGATGCTACCGAAGAAACAACTGAAGAAGTTGTTGAAGTTACGGCGGAAATCGTGTCGGAAACTGTCGCTGACGTTGAAGAAGTTGCTGAAGAAGCTGTTGAAGAGACTGTAACAGAACCTGTTGAAGTTACGGAAGAAATCGTATCTGAAACTGTCGCTGACGTTGAAGAATCAGAAGAGGAATAATTTCACTTTATGCTGTCACATAACTTGTGACAGTATATTTTTTATCATTTTTGCATAATCGGATAAATATTTTTTGTATATAATCACGGTTTTCCCGGAAATCTATTGACATTTTTAATAATCTGTGATATAATTTAAAAGCTGTACGAGGCGTAACTCAGTTTGGTAGAGTGCTTGGTTTGGGACCAAGATGCCGCAGGTTCGAGTCCTGTCGCCTCGACTTTCCCTGAAAATTTTAAGTAAAAAATTTTTTTTTGAAAAATTTTCGGAAAACTCTTGACAAATCAGAATTTATATGATATAATAAATAAGTCGAGTGGGACAAGCATAAAAAGTACTCAAGCTGGTGTAGCTCAGTCGGTAGAGCAGCTGATTTGTAATCAGCAGGTCGGGGGTTCGAGTCCGTCCACCAGCTCCATTTTACCGGAATTTCCGGCAGTTTTCTAAGACTTCATATTATGGGAGAGTTCCCGAGTGGCCAAAGGGGGCAGACTGTAAATCTGTTGCTTTTCAGCTTCGATGGTCCGAATCCATCCTCTCCCACCAGTAATTCCCCGAAAATTCTTCGGGGATATTTTATTTTCAGCCTTGCAAATCTATGCAAGGGCTTTTTTATGTCCGGAAAAAAAGTTATTCTGCACGGAATTTATATAATAATGTTCATAAATATATTTATTCTGCTATGAGGTGCAAAATTTCCGGAAATTCATAATATAAAAAATAATTCGGAGGAATCACAATGATTAGAAACGATTTAAGAAATATTGCTATTATCGCCCACGTTGACCACGGTAAAACTACCCTTGTCGACGAGATGTTAAAACAAGGTGGCGTTTTCCGTGAAAATCAGAACGTCGCCGAAAGGGTCATGGATTCAAATGACATTGAACGTGAAAGAGGTATCACGATTCTTGCGAAAAATACGTCCGTAATGTACAATGATGTAAAGATTAATATTATCGATACCCCCGGTCACGCCGATTTCGGCGGAGAAGTCGAACGTGTTCTTGAAATGGTTGATGGCGTTCTTCTCCTTGTAGATGCCGCTGAAGGTCCTATGCCTCAGACACGTTTTGTACTGTCGAAAGCTCTTGAAATGGGTCACAAAATAATTGTGGTAGTCAATAAAATTGACCGTCCTGACGCACGTCTCGACGAGATAGGCGATGAAGTCCTTGAACTCCTCCTTGAACTCGATGCAAGCGACGAACAGCTTGAAAGTCCGATACTTTTCTGTTCCGGACGTAGCGGTACTGCCTCATTAAGTCAGTACGAAACCGGTACAGACCTTAAACCGCTTTTCGATACTATCATTAACTATATCGAACCTCCACACGGTGAAGAAAATCAACCTCTTCAGATGCTTATCTCCTCTATCGATTATAACGATTACGTCGGCAGAATAGGTATCGGACGTGTTGTTCGTGGTAATATCAAAGTCAATCAGCAGATTACCGTATGCGATTTTACGGAATCCAAGAAAAATTATAACTCTAAAATCGTATCGCTTTTACAGATTCAGGGTCTTAACCGTGTACCGGTTCAGCAGGCGACGGTCGGCGATATCGTATGGATTTCCGGTATCGAAAATATCACTATTGGTGATACTATCTGTGCGGTAGATACCCCCGAACCGTTACCATTCGTCAAGATTAGTGAACCCACTGTTGAAATGACGTTCTCCGTCAATGATAGTCCGTTTGCCGGACGTGAGGGAAAATATGTTACATCCCGTCAACTCCGTGAACGTCTTTTCCGTGAACTCCTCAAAGATGTATCACTAAGAGTTACGGAAACTGATACTACCGATTCTTTCAGCGTCGCCGGACGTGGTGAAATGCATCTTTCCATATTGATAGAAAATATGCGTCGTGAGGGTTACGAACTTTCCGTATCTACTCCCCGTGTACTCTACAAAACAGGTGAGGACGGCAGAAAACTTGAACCGATTGAACGCCTTGTTATTGACGTTCCCGACGATTGTGTAGGTTCTGTAATGGAAAAGGTATGTAGTCGTAAGGGTGAGATGACCAATATGCATCCACAAGGTAGCCGTACAAGAATAGAGTTCCTTATTCCGGCACGTGGACTTTTCGGCTATAAAAGCGAGTTCCTGACCGATACGAAAGGTGAGGGCATTATGAGTCACGTTTTCGAGGGTTACGAACCTTACAAGGGCGACATTGAACGTCGGAAAACAGGTTCTCTCGTATCTTTCGAGACCGGCGAGGCGGTAACTTACGGTCTGTATAATGCACAGGAACGTGGACAGCTTTTCATACCGGCAGGCACACAGGTTTACGAGGGTATGATTGTAGGAGCATCGCCGAAAACTGATGACCTTGTTGTAAACGTATGTAAGAAAAAACATCTCACGAATACTCGTGCAAGCGGTAGTGACGACGCTTTAAGACTTGTACCACACAGAATCTTAAGTCTTGAAGACTGTCTTGAATTTCTCGCAGATGATGAACTTCTTGAAGTAACGCCGGAATCCCTCAGAATACGCAAGAGAATCCTTAACAACTCGCAACGTGCTAAACAGAGGGCTAAATAAATTTCCTTAAATAAACACACGTTAAACATATATTTTACAGGTCAGGGAGTTATTATTGAATATAACATGATTGAGGTAGGAATATGAAGAAACTTTTGATATTGATACTGTGCTGTTGTATGCTTACCGCCTGCGGTGACGGTAACGGGAAAAATATTTCTGAAATGCCGTCAGTTGCCGACGGTGAAACAGGTGAATTAATAACTCCCGACGAAAACGACGAGGAGTATAATTTAGGTGATTACCGATACAGTCATGACGGTACTAAACTTTATTTCAATGACGACGATTACCCGAAAGATTTAGTACTGACCCTTGAAAAATATTTCATAGCTTTTGCGGAAAACGATTTTGAAAAATTCAAGTCCTGCCTTTATCCGCTGTACGTCGACGAAATGACCGCTTTTCTTGAGGAAAATTATTCATACGGTCTTGAAGAATCCTTTGAAACTCAACGTCAGAATCTCACCGTAAAAGCCGGTGATAATTTTAAGATAACCCGTTTACGTCTTGAAAAAACTGACGACGATTCAGAAAAAATGATACAGGATTTTTTTACCTCTTTTGATGAGACTTTTGAAAAAAATTTCTATGATACGGTAAAAAATGATACAGATAATTTTTATCATGTTACGTTTTACGTAATGGCGGAAAATTCGGAAAATGAAGAGGTACTGTTACTTAGCGGATACGAAATAGTCGTAGCGGAAAAAGACGGTGTTTACTATACTTTCGGATAAGGAGGTTTTAAAATGAAAAAATTTATGATTCTTGCGTGTGCGTTTATGCTGGCGTGCGTATCGTGTGGGGAAAAAGATTCTTCCGGTACTTCGGGGGAAAGTAAAAATATGCTTGTAAAAGATAATGTAAGTGACGGAATAAACGTAAACGAGAATGAAATGCCATTCGGTGCGACTATGACTGACCTTTACGCCCCCGACGATGTACCTATATCCATATCGTACGAAAACAGGTTTATGACCGCCGAAGAAGCGGAAAAAATTTCAGATTATATTTCCGCCGTAAATACCTGTGATGCCGAACTTATGCGGAAAACCTGTTATCCGTCGTATCTCGATTATCTCGTTGAACAGTACGAAAATACCGACGTTCAGAACTATCTTGATACGAGACATCAGACTATCGCAAATACCTACACCAACGGCGATTTTGATTTCAACTACATTATTATAAACTCCCTCATGGATGAAAACGACGATAATTCAGATACAGGCTTCTCACAGCTTGATTCCAAAATTCACGAAAAATCACCCGATGCCCAGATAACCAATAGAAAAATGGTCGGTATCGACGTACTTTACACCCTTACCGATTCTGACGGCAGTTACTCACTTTCTACCCGTACCGGTTCTGATATGATTCTCTATATCTATACTATCGACGGTCAGACATACATTTTATAATAATTCAGAATAAGAGGTGAATTTGTGAGTACAGTATTCAGGAAAATAACATTATTGAAATGGCTGTTGATTCCTGTTATTATATTTGTACGTTTAATAGTTTCTGAAATTTCCGGATTTATTTTATATACTCGTTTTTGTAATATATTACGCTGTTATGAAAATTATCGGGAATATGACAATAAAAGAAATACAATCACGGACTTTAAAGTACGAATGAATAATTAAACTCTCTCTGCAAATATATTTTGCAGAAAGGAGGGAGTTTATGTTTGAACAGGATTATATTATGCGTCAGATTCGGCAGATATTAAAATTTCTTGTAAAAGTGCTTTTCAATATTGACGACACATCAACATCTTTGAATTTAATACAAAACATTGAAGTACAAAAAACAGTAAGCGATTTATTAAGAAAAATTGACGACGGAAATATTAATCAGGCGGAAAATGAAATTTCTGTAATGACCGACAATACAACAAAGGACAATCTTTTAGCCGGAATTATATTCTATTCGTATCTTAACGAAAAAGATGATGACTATCTGGAAAGTTATGATTTCAGCCGTGAAGAAGTTGAAGACGGTCTTAAGAATTTACTTTCAAAGTATGGTTTAGACGATATAGCACATATTTTTTATAATTAACTAAATAAAATCCGGATATGTAATATATCCGGATTTTTTGCGTTTCGGGTGTTAAATTTTTATTATACGTCTACCTGTGTTGAGTAGTTCGGAGCTTCTTTTGTAATGTATATATCGTGTGGGTGGCTTTCCTTAAGACCTGCTCCCGTAATTCTTACGAACTGTGCTTTTTCGTGTAAATCGGGTATAGTTTCGCAACCACAATATCCCATTCCCGAACGTATACCGCCGACGAGTTGGAAAATAGTATCAGCTACCGCACCTTTAAACGGTACTCTTCCCTCGACACCTTCTGGTACTAACTTCTTCGCACCCTCCTGGAAGTATCTGTCTTTTGAACCGTTTGCCATAGCTCCGAGACTTCCCATACCTCTGTATACCTTGAACTGTCTGCCCTGATATATTTCCGTCTCACCGGGAGCTTCCGCACAGCCTGCTAGCAGTGAACCTAACATTACCACATCTGCACCGGCTGCGAGTGCTTTTACAATATCGCCTGAATACTTTATGCCACCATCGGCGATTACCGGTATTCCGTACTTTTTCGCAACGCACGCTACATCGTATACCGCCGTAATCTGTGGTACGCCTATTCCGGCAACTACTCTTGTAGTACATATCGAACCCGGACCGATTCCCACCTTTACGCAGTCTGCACCGGCTTTTATCAGGTCTTCCGCACCTTCGGCAGTTGCGACATTTCCGGCGATTACCGGTATTTCCGGGTACGCTTCCTTTACCATTGAAAGACATTTCATAATATTTGCACTGTGTCCGTGTGCGGAATCAAGTACAAGTACGTCAACCTGAGCGTCAATAAGGGCCTTTGCCCTTTCAAGTACGTTTGCTGTAACGCCTATTGCCGCACCACATAATAATCTGCCTCTGCTGTCACGTGCGGAGTTCGGGAACTGTACAGATTTTTCAATGTCCTTTATCGTTATCAGACCTTTTAAAATGCCGTCTTCGTCTAATATAGGGAGTTTTTCTATTTTATGCGAACGGAGTATTTCCTGTGCTTCTTTCAGAGTTGTTCCTACCGGTGCTGTTATCAGATTTTCCTTAGTCATTACCTCCGAGATTTTTGAACTGTAATCATTCAGAAAACGCATATCCCTGTTGGTGATGATTCCGACGAGTTTATTATTATCGTCTACTATCGGAACGCCGGAAATTCTGTACTTGCCCATGAGTTCGTCAGCATCCGCTACTATGTGGTCTTCCGTAAGTGAAAACGGGTCTACAATAACGCCGTTTTCGGAACGCTTTACCTTATCGACTTCCTCCGCCTGCTGTTCGATAGACATATTTTTATGGATTATGCCTATTCCGCCCTCTCTGGCGATTGCTATAGCCATACGGGAATCAGTAACCGTATCCATTGCGGCGGTCATAATGGGGGTGTTTAGATGTATTGTTTTTGTCAGATTAGTACCAAGTTTAATCATGTTAGGGGTGACATCTGATTTTGCCGGAATAAGTAACACATCGTCGAATGTGAGACCCTCCTTCTGAAATTTACTGTTCATATCAGTCAGCATAAAAAAATTTTCCTCCTTACAAAATTATTATCTTTAATGATACTCTTTTTCTGACGGATTGTCAAGACTTTTCACGAATTGCAGATATAAAAGTTTTTTGTATAAATCGGGGTTCTTTTGGCGAAAACGGCAAATTATTATTATTTATCACTGTCAATTATACCCTCGTAACTGTCCTCAATCTGTTGTTTTTCCGCTGTCTTACGTGCTTTTTTTACGTCTGCCGGTGCTCCTTTTCTGTTACGCATCATAAGTATCACCGCAAATACTACCACTGCTATTGCCACTCCCACCGCTATTATTATAAAAGCTATCTGTTTTATGTTTCTGTCCGTAACCGTCCGGCTTATACCGTTTTCCTTTGCATACTTCAGAGCAGGTGAACCGGAGTAAACACTCATACTGAAATCTTCTATCTTTTCGTAATCCTCTTCACCTGTGGTATATCCGAATGCATAATCTCCTACGGTCTCAATACTTTTCGGTACGTTTATTTTCTTCAGGTTCTCACAACCTAAAAATGCACTCGCACCGATTGACTTTACACCCTCCGGAATTATTACCTTTTCAAGTGACGTACAGAATGCAAAAGTTTCTTCCGCAATATCCGTTACCGTAAGCGGAACTGATACCGTTTCAAGAGATTTACAGTACATGAACGCCCCGGCTTCAATTATACTGATACCCTGTGCGAGGTCAATTTTTTTCAGTGACGCACAGTTTGAAAACGCATCAGCCCCGATAGTCGAAACGGAAGACGGTATAAACAGGCTTTCTATTCCGGCACATCCCGAAAATGCACCGGGTTTTATGATTGTTATATTATTATCAATGTACAAATCGCCGGAGAGTTCCACAGAACCCCGGTAAATTTCAGATTTTGAACTGTTCATTAATACGCCGTTTTCAAATACGAATGACGGACATTCAGAGGCATCAAAATTTTTCAGTGACCAGCAATCAGTAAACGCTTCCGGATTTATGGTAGTAAGCGATTCCGGAAGTTTCATACTTTCAAGGCTTGTACACTGTGCGAACGCATAGTTACCGATAGTCGTAAGGTGAGCAGGTAATTTTACTTCGTTTAATGCCGTACATCTCATAAATGCACCCGATGATATTTCCGTTACGCTGTCCGGGATGGTTATTTTTTTTAACGATGTACAACCGGTGAAAGCGTTCATACCTATGGAACGTATGGTATCCGGAATTTCAAGCTCGGATATTCCCGAACATCCTACAAATGCACCGTCACCGATTGCCGTTACTGCGTAACCGTTACGGATTTTAGGTATTGAATTTATTATAGAACCTGATTCACAACCGATTATCGTATATGAACCGTTGACGAGTTCGTAAGTAAAATTGCCGTCGGTGAGTGCTTCGTCGGGATTCATAAGACCTTCTTCTGCATATACATTTATTCCCATACCTGAAAACGTCGTCAGAATTGTAAGAGCAGTTACCAAAAATTTTTTCAGATTCATATTATTTTCCTTTCTTTCCGAATTTCTTAAAAATCGCAAATCCGGAAAATATCGCTATCAGTGCCACAACTATACCGCCTGATGCCCATAAAAAACCTTTTACTACATTTTTTCCGCCGATTTCTACAGTACCGCTTACAACGTCTATCCCACACGCACGGGCGTAATTGTATGCGGTGGAATTTTCATCTGCGTATATCTTGAATCCGTATACAGTATTCATGTTATCCGTTTCCGTACTGTTTCCGGTATCGTCAGAATAATAACCGAATGAATAATCACTTATTTCACTTACACTGTCGGGTATTCTGATACTTTTCATTGCCGGACAGTCTGCAAATGCGTATATTTCTACAGTCTTAAGACTGTCAGAAAGTACAGCCTTTGAAAGTTTTCCGCAATGCTCAAACGCATACGCACCTATTCTTTCCACACCGGATAAGTCAACTTTTTCGAGGAAATCATTATTACAGAATGCGGAAACTGATATTTCTTTCAATCCGGACGGTGCTTTAAATTCTTTATCCGCTTTTGACATGGGATACGCAACAAGTACGGATTTGTCTTTATTATAGAGTATACCGTTTTCCGAAGAGTAAGCACCGTCACCGTCTGTAACTTCTATTGACTGTAAATTTATACACGATAAAAACGGTTCTTCTCCCTGTATCTCCTTACAGTTACCGGATATTGTTATATTTTCCAGTGCGTCACACATTACAAAGACGCTTTCACCGATAGTTTCCGCACCTTTTATAGTAATCTTTTTCAGATACTGACAGTTATAAAATACAAGTTTATCTATTGTCTTTACGGATTCCGGTATTACTATTTCCTCTGCCGTCGACGATTCAAAAGCACTCATATATATCCGTGTGACAGGCATACCGTTTATTTCTTCCGGTATTTCTATTTTTATATTTACTCCGTAATATCTCGTGATTACTGCTTCACCGTTTATTGCGGTATACTCAAAATCATTATATACATCCTTGTCCAATGAATTATATTCCGCCTGCTCCTCTGCCGCCTCCGGAGTAGCAAACTGGAAGTCATTTTTATATCCGTAATCTTCATCGTAATCTTTCGAGTATATGTAAGCCTGCGAGCTATACGAACCTATTATAAGAAAATTGTCTACAGGTGTAGTTTCGTCGGCGTAACCAAATGCACCGTATCCGATTGATGTCACGGAATCCGGTACTGTAACTGATGTCATTGCCGTGCCTGTAAATGCATACTGTCCGACTGTCCGGAGAGTTTCCGGTAATTTTACTTCCGCAAGTGCGGAACATCCTAAAAATGCTCCGGTATCTATTTCTATAAGCGTATCGGGAAATTTAACCTCACTTAATCCTGAACAGTCACCAAAGCCTGCAACGCCTATATAGTCTACTTTTGTACTTCCCATATCCGCAGACTTCAGATTTACATTCTCATCAAGTCCGAAATCGTCTATAACTTCAAGTGTTGACGGAAATTCTATCGCTTCAAGTTCCGTACCCGATATTCCTGATACTCCTATCTCAACTACTCCCTCCGGTATACTGAAACTTTTTCCCTCTTTTTTCGGTGGGTAACATATAAGCGTGCTTTTATCCGCATTATACAATACGCCGTCTTCTGCTATGTAATTTTCGTTGGTGGAATCTATAATAATTTCCTTCAGGGATACGCAGTACATAAACGGGTTATCTTCTGAGATGTACGTTATACTCGCCGGAATGCTTATCGTTTCGTAAGGTCTGTCGGGGGTGTTTCCTAATGCCTTACCGCTCAGTTCTGTTACCGTCAGACCGTCTATCGTATCTGGTATTTCAAGAAAAGTATCTGAACTGTTGCAACTCTCTATTCTTACGGAACTGTCATCTATTACAGAGTATGTGAAATTTCCTGACGTTATATTTCCGCTGTCTTCTGTAGAAATTTCATCCGTTTCAGTATCTTCGGTTATATATGTATCAGTGATTTCTTCGGAAACAGTTTCAGATACAATTTCTTCTTCTGTTGCGTAAGTACTCACCGGAAACAGCATCATACTACATATCAGCAAAGACGCTGTAAGTGCCGTTATTTTTTTATATCCAGACATATTTTTTTACCTTTCATATCAGAAAAATTTTTTATATTGTACATTATATCACAGTTTTTTCAATAATGCAATGTTTTCACTCAGTTTTCGTTTAATGTTCAGAAAGTAATAAAAAAGTCCCGTATTTCAGGGACTTTACATATTATTTTCTTCTTGTTTTGTTTTTTCTGTCTGTATTACGCTTTATATCGCAGATACGCTCCTCACTGCTCTGTTTGAAATGTGACATCATATCTTCAAACGTCATTTCAGACTGCGGAATAGATTTTTTCGGTTCGTATACGTTAGGTCTGTTCCGGCGGTTTTCATTCTGCCGACGTGGTCTGTCGGAATTTTCCACCGCTTTTTTGATTGAAAGGCTTACTTTTCCGGCTTCGTTTATCCCGATAACTTTTATTTTTACTTCCTGATTTTCGCTGAGATGTTCGTTTATATCGTTAACGAATGTATCAGCTATTTCGGAAATATGTACCATACCAGTGCCTCCGCCGTCTATATCGACGAATGCACCATATTTTGCTATTCCCTTTACTTTTCCGGTGTAGATTTTTCCAATTTCCAGCTGTTGCATAAATATATATAACTCCTTATAAATTAATCTCTTGATGTATCATAGAATCTTCTTTCGTCGGGGTATGCATAACCTCTTTCCTCAACGGCGACCCTTTCCATGTATGGTGATATGTCGTCACTTTCAAGCACACGCTGTAGTTCCGCATTTTCTTCTTCATATGATGTTATTTCAGCCTGTATCTTTGAAAGTTCCTTTTCTTTTTCCGCACAGTCTCTTTCAGTTGTCACGATAAGTACGCCACACCCGATTATTACCGATATTGCGGCGAGCTTCACAAGTCCACGATTAAACAGCAGTTTTTTATCAGCATCATTTTTATTTTTGTTTGCCAATGCCATTCACGTTCTTTCTTTTTTTATTTTCCTTATTATTATACAACAAAGCCGTTGTATTTAGCAATAGGAATGACTTTTTTTTATTTGTTTTAACTGTATTTTTGGAACTTGTCACAAAATTATGCTCTTTTTCCTGTAATTTTACATAAACAGACCTCACAGGGCTTAGTATTACTGAAAAAATTTTCCTTATGAAAGAGTAAATTTTTTTCATAGCCCCAATGATGACGCTTCCGAGTGTGAAGAAATAAAAGATAAACCCTATACCGTTACCGATTACGTAATAGAACCGCAGTTCACCCCTTGCGAATACCGTTGAAAATGATGACAGAAAAACGGCGTATAACGCCATGAATATAACATCTTCTATCACGACAAGTACGGTATTATGCGGAAATAATATTCTTGCTGTCCGGAAAACGTCATAGAATATGCCTATTACTATACCAAAAATACAGGATATTCCGAATAAATATATTTCCTCATCTATGGAAAAAAAAGTTTCCGGTATTTTCATTTAAAGAGTCTCCCAAGTACTGTCAGTGGTGATTTGCGTTCCTTATCGCCGTAAACTACCGCCCATATATCGCCGGTTATTGTCATGTTGCCGGTTTCTACACTCATGGTGTCTATATGTAATTCCCTGCCCTGTATCGTCAGTTCTCCTAACTGTGTATACAGACATATTGTTTTTTCGTCGAAACTGTCAACATCCGTTATACCCGAAATTGTAAGATTCTTCCTGTTTTCAAGAATAAGATTCTGATTCTGTTTTATATTATTTTCCTGCATGGATATTACCTCCGGTTTTTTTTTAATAGATTATATTCATACAGTTACAGAATTATTCATATATATTTTTTTATTTTCAGCGGATATTAATATTATATCATAAATAACGGTTTTGTCAATAATTTTTTTGAAATTCTGCGTTGGCGACGAAAAAGCACCATACTATATTTGTACGGTGCTTTTCATTTAGTATTCATGGTATGTATCAGACCTCCTGTTATAAAATTATATTGTATGTGTTCCGGATAATTAATAAATATCACGCTCCTTATAGATATAAGGTAAATGGCATCTGCTTATGAAGTTTTAAAATATTATATCTGCCTCCTTGTTGTGTAGGGAAAATGGTGTCTGCCTGTGATGTGTTTAAATATTATATCTACCTCCTTATTATAATGACACGGTGTCAGATTACTGTTAAAATCACGTCATTACTATCAGACCTCCTTATATCCTGATTTTTTAATATGAGTTTTATTTATAATATTTATTTATTATTCCTTACTCTTTTTTTCTTATTTCCGGGAACTTTTTTTTTATTTTTCTGTGTTCCTCTTTTCTGATTATATTATAACATATCTGCGGAAAATTACATCATGAATTTCAAGACAAAATACATTAAAAATCAGTGATAATAATGCTTATTCAACGGTTATATATTTAACTTCCTGTTTTTCCGTATTTCTTATGAAAGGAGGGCTGTTATTATGGATAAACTGTTTCAGAAAGTTTCGGCGGTTGTATTTGCAGTATGTGGTTTCATGTGGGGGAAGTTCGACGGTATCATGTATGCTCTTGTAGCGTTCATGGTTCTTGACTATATAACCGGTGTAATATCTGCTTACATAAGAAAAGAATTATCTTCTTCCACAGGTTTCCGTGGTATTGCAGGAAAAGTATTTATTATGGTACTCGTTGCGGTAGGTCATATACTCGATACGCAGATTATCGGGACAGGTTCGGTATGCCGTTCCGCTGTGATAGGTTTCTATATATCCAATGAAGGTATTTCCATTCTCGAAAATTCCGCCCGTATCGGTCTGCCGTTACCCACAAAGCTGACGGATATTTTAATCAAACTTAGGGACAATGATAAAAATTAATCTTGACATACTCCGGAAAAAGTGTTACAATGTTTTTAAATCAATGAAAAGAGGTTTTTTTATCATGGCAAAAGACAAAAAACTTGTAACGGAAATCACTTCTATGGATGAGGATTTCGCCCAGTGGTACACCGATATATGCAAAAAAGCTGAACTTGTAGAATATACAAGCGTAAAGGGCTGTATGGTAATACGTCCTTACGGTTACGCAATATGGGAAAATATCCAGAAAATCCTTGACGGTATGTTCAAGGCAACAGGGCACGAAAATGTATGTATGCCGATGTTTATTCCGGAAAGTCTTCTTCAGAAAGAAAAAGACCATGTTGAAGGTTTCGCTCCGGAAGTGGCATGGGTAACGCACGGTGGTAGCGAAAAACTCGAAGAGAGAATGTGCGTACGTCCTACGTCGGAAACGCTTTTCTGTGAACATTACGCTAATATCGTACA